>NZ_JAHFRY010000214.1 GCF_023266035.1 Nevskia sp. | reverse complement strand
GCCAGCCGGCCGGTATTGGCGGCGATGGGCAATGTCGCCCGTGTCGTCGCCCGCGTGCTGCCGCTACCCGGTGCTGCGGCAACGTATTTCGCGGCATTGACGGTGATCCCGCTGCTCGGCTCGCTGATCACCGAACCTGGCGCCATGACCCTGGCGGCGCTGCTGCTGCGCGAAAGCCATTTCCGCCATCGCCTGCCGGCGCGCATGTGTTACGCCACGCTCGGCGTGCTGTTCGTCAATGTCTCGGTCGGCGGCGCGCTGACCCCGTTCGCGGCCCCGCCGGTACTGATGGTGGCGAGCATCTGGGGCTGGGACCTGAACTTCATGCTCAGCAACTTTGCGATCAAGGTGGTCCCGGTAGTGCTGATCAATGCCGCCGCGGTGACCGCCTTGTTCATGTCGACCTTGCGCAAGCTGCCGACCGAGGACGCTTCCGGTGACGACCATCGCGTACCGGCCGCCCAGGCCTTGCTGCACCTCGGTTTCCTGATCGCCATCGTGATCTTTGCCCACCATCCGCCGATGTTCCTTGGCGTGCTGCTGCTGTTCCTGCTCTGGGCTCACGCCTACCCGGTGCATCAGAACCGCCTGATCCTCAAGGAAGCGCTGCTGGTGGCCTGTTTCCTAGCCGGCCTGGTGATCATCGGCGGCCTGCAGCAGTGGTGGCTGAAGCCGGTGCTGCAGGCACTAAACCCGCAGCAGGTGTTCGTTGCCGCGACCATGCTGACCGCGATCACCGACAACGCTGCCGTCACCTATCTGGCCGCCCAGGTGCCGAACCTGTCCGATGAGTTCAAGTACTTCGTGGTTGCCGGCGCGATCACCGGCGGCGGCCTGACGGTGATCGCCAACGCGCCGAACCCGGCCGGCATGGCGATCCTGAAGCCCCTGTTTCCGAACCAGACCGTTGGCGCCGGTGGATTGTTTATCGCTGCACTCCCGCCTACGCTGCTGATGTTCTTCGCTTTCCTGCTGTTCTGACGCTCAACCGCAAGCCCTCAAGATGATCGATCCCCGCGCCCTCGAAGAAATTGCCTCCCGCCTCGGCCGCGTGCTGCCCCCCGGCCTGCGCGGCCTCAGAACCGAACTGGAAGACAACTTCCGCGCCGTGCTGCGCGCCAACCTCGATCGCCTGGAACTGGTCAGCCGCGAGCGCTTCGATACCCAGGCCGAACTACTCGCCCGCACCCAGACCCGTCTGGTGGCGCTGGAAAAGCGGCTGAAGGCGCTCGAAAAGCAGGCGGCTGGTCCAGCCGACTAGGCACGAAGCCCCACAAATGCCGGCCGCTCTCCGCGACTGATGCTCGCCATCGTCCACAGCCGTGCGCAGACCGGGCAACGCGCGCGCTGTGAGCGGAGCACTGCTCCGCGCGCGCGTTGCGCCATGGACGGCTCGGTGTAAATGACGCTTGCCATCATCCACAGCCGCGCACAAAACGGACTAACCACCGAAGCCGTGACCGTGGAAGTGCATCTGGCGCCAGGCTTGCCCGGCCTGGCGATCGTCGGTTTGCCGGAAGCGGCGGTGCGGGAGTCACGCGACCGGGTACGCGCCGCGATCGTCAATTCCGGCTACCAGTTCCCGAACCGCCGGATCACCGTCAATCTGGCACCGGCCGATCTGCCCAAGGAAGGCGGCCGCTTCGATTTGCCGATCGCGCTCGGCGTGCTCGCCGCCTCCGGCCAGATTCCGCTGGAACCGCTGGCCGGGCTCGAAGTGCTGGGCGAACTCTCCCTGACCGGCGAGATTCGTCCCGTGCGCGGGGCACTGCCGGCAGCGCTGCAATGCGCCAAGATGGGGCGCGCCCTGCTGGTCCCAGCGGCCAATATTGGCGAAGCGTCGCTTGCCGAGCACACAATCGTTCACGGAGCGATCAGTCTTGGTGCGTTGTGCACCGAATTACACGAAAATCGCCTCAGCGTCGCACCGAGGCCGATCCTTGAAGAAACCGTCGACCACGGTCCGGATCTCGCCGATGTGCGCGGCCAGTTGCAGGCGCGAAGAGCGCTGGAAATCGCCGCCGCCGGCGGCCATTCGCTGCTGATGGCCGGCCCGCCCGGCAGCGGCAAGAGCATGCTGGCGCAGCGCCTGCCCGGCCTGCTACCGCCGCTGGCTCAGGATGACGCGCTGGAAGTCGCCGCGATCGCCAGCATCGGCCACGGCGGTTTCGATCCGGCACTCTGGGGCCGCCGACCGTACCGCAGCCCGCATCACACGGCGTCCGCCGTGGCGCTGGTCGGCGGCGGCGGCAATCCCCGGCCCGGCGAAATCACTTTGGCGCACGGCGGCGTGCTGTTCCTCGATGAGCTGCCCGAATTCGAACGCGCAGTGCTCGAAGTACTGCGCGAACCGCTGGAAAACGGTCGGATCACGATTTCTCGCGCCGCGCGGCAGGTCGATTTTCCCGCCCGCTTCCAACTGGTCGCGGCGATGAACCCATGTCCCTGCGGCTATCTCGGTGATGTCGGCCAGGGCTCGCGCTGCCGCTGCACCCCGGATCAGGTCGCCCGTTATCGCGGCCGCTTGTCCGGGCCGCTGCTCGATCGCATCGATCTGCATGTGTTCGTGCCGCGGCTCGAAGCCACGGCGCTGACCTCGGCAACGCCGGTCGCGGCGGAATCAAGCGCGACGGTCCGCTTGCGGGTGCAGGCAGCGCGGGCACTGCAGCTGGCTCGCGCCGGCAAGATCAACGCCGCGCTCGGCGTTCGCGAGCTGGATCGCGATGCCGCGCCCGATGAAGCCGGCCGAGCTTTGCTGCAGACGGCCATGACCCGGCTCGGCCTGTCGGCCCGTGCGTTCCACCGGGTGCTGAAAGTGGCGCGGACGATTGCCGATCTGGCCGGCGTTGCCGAGATCGGGACGGCGCAGATTGCCGAGGCACTGCGCTACCGGCCCATCGATCAACTCAATTGATCAGACGCCGTAGTGCCAACGCAGGCCGATCAGGACGGTCGGCGCGCGCGAACCATCGATGTTCACCGAGGCGCCGGAGACCTGCCCGAACGCCGAGAACGCCAGCGGCAATTCCTGATTGATGACCAGGCTGTAATCGGCGTACTGCCTACCGCGCCCATCCTGCTGGCGGCTGGCGATCAGCCGTCGCACACCGTCGCCGGCATTCAAGCCGATCACGCCGGTGACGCTCAAACCTGGAAACGGCAACGGCAATTTCAGTTGACCAGCCATGCGATAGCCGGCCGCACCGGTGCCGAAGTAATCCGGCGCATAGCTGCCGCTGACTCTCAGCGGGCCGACGCCGAGACTCGCGTAGCCCTCGACGTAATCTGGATTTTGGAGACGGCTGTCATCTTCGCCGTAGACGCTGGCTGACAGACCGCCATCGGCCGTCGCCTGGATCAGGCCCAACAGGTTCAGCGAGTGGCTGTAGCCGAGATAGAAATCGCCCTGTACCCCACCAAGACTGCGATTGTTCAGCGCCCGGGCGCCGACATAGACGCGATTGTCGAAGCGATAGTCGCCACGCAGGCTGAAGCTCGGGCTGTTGTTCTGCGGAATGCCGCGAAACAGCTCATCGCTGGCGACCGTGGTGCGCAAATCGAGTGATCCCGCCCATGCTCCGGGCATCGGCAACAAGGCGGCGACCAGCAGGCGTCTGACGATCAGCATTTCCGAGCGAGGTTTGAAGCGTTCCCGGCACTGTAACCGCGCGCCCAAAAGAAAAGGCCGCGTGAGCGGCCTTTTCCGGGTACTGCCTGCAGCGTTCAGCTCAAACGATCAGAACTTGAAGACGCCCTTGATCGCAACGGTGCCGCCGCTGTCCTTGAAGCTCTGCGACACGCCGTTCTCGCCATCGCTGCTGAAGCCGTTCGGGAACACATCGTTATTCGACGTGTCGTAACGGACTTCGGTCATCAGGTCGAAGTTCTTGGTCGGCGACAGCACCACATCCAAGGTGTAGACGCGGAAGCTGTCGGTACCACCGCCGAGCGCGCCCTTGAGGGAGGCTTCGGCGAACTCGACGCGACCACGAACCGAGATCAGGTCAGTCGCCTGAACGAGACCGTAGACCGCGATGCCGCGGTTGAGGTAGAGACCCTTGGCGTCCTGGATGTCACCGTTCAGCGCCAGCGTCAGCTTGTCGGAGACCGTCCACTGGGCAACGACGTCGCTGATGTTGGTGCGCGTGCTGAAAGCACCCGAGGCCGGACCGTTGATCGGGAACAGTACTTCGCCATCAAAGTCGTCGATGCCAAGGTAGTTGGTCAGTGACACGAGCACGGACTTGACCGGGGTCAGGGTCACATTCGCTTCAATGGTCTTCTGCTTGTTGGCATCGATCGTCGATGCCTGCGGGGCGCTGTTGACGGCACCGAGCTGGGCAGTCAGCAGATCGTTGAACTTGTACGAGGCGCGCAGACCGGTGTGGAAGAACGGCTGCGTGTTCTGGAACAACCACGAACGCGAGATGAACGGTGCGGCGTTGTCGGCGGTGACTTCGTAACCGGCGAGCGAGCCGAAGCGGCCGGCGATCACGGTCAGGCCGCTGTTGGCGTAGCTCACGAAGGCAGTCGGCAGGCTGAAGATCGAATCACCATCGCCGAAGTTGGCGTTGATGACATTGGCGTCTTCGCCGGCGAGGACATTGACGGTGGCACCGAAACCGCTTTCCGGCGCGTAGGCAATGGTCAGCGAGGCCTGGTCGATGGTGATGGTGTCGGTCTTGCCATCATAGGCACGATAGAACAGCGT
>NZ_JAHFRY010000133.1 GCF_023266035.1 Nevskia sp. | reverse complement strand
CGATGATCTTCGGCTCGTGCCAGCCCTTCAGCTCGAAGTGGTGGTGCAGCGGCGCCATCCGGAAGATGCGCTTGCCGCCGGAGTACTTGAAGTACAGCACCTGGATCGCGACCGACAAGGTCTCGGCAACGAACACGCCGCCCATGATCGCCAGGACGATTTCCTGACGCACCAGCACCGCCACCACGCCGAGCGCGGCGCCGAGCGCCAGCGCGCCGACATCGCCCATGAACACTTCGGCCGGGTAGGCGTTGAACCACAGGAAGCCCAGGCCGGCACCGGCGATCGCGGTGCAGAACACCGCCAGTTCGCCAACGCCCTGGATGTATGGGATGCCGAGGTAGGCCGCGATCTTGACGTTGCCGGTGGAGTACGCGAACACCGCAAGTGCGGAGGCGACCAGCACGGTCGGCATGATCGCCAGACCATCGAGGCCATCGGTCAGGTTCACCGCGTTCGAACTTCCGACGATGACCAGATAGGTCCAGGGAATGAAGAACAGGCCGAGCGGAATGGTCACGTCCTTGACGAAGGGCACGATCAGGCTGGTTTCGATCGGCGTCTTCGCCGTCAGGTAGATCGCCACTGCGGTACCGAAGCCGGCCAGCGACAGCCAGAAATACTTCTTCCGCGCGACCAGACCTTTGGTGTTCTTGCGGGTGATCTTCAGATAGTCATCGGCAAAACCGACGGCGCCGAAAGCCAGCGTGACGATCAGCGCGAACCAGATGAAGCGATTGCTCAGATCGGCCCACAGCAGGGTGGCGATGGCGATGCCGGCGATGATCATCGAGCCGCCCATGGTCGGCGTGCCGGTCTTCTTCAGGTGCGACTGCGGACCATCGGTGCGGATCACCTGGCCGAACTTCAGCACCTGCAGACGGCGGATGATCGCCGGACCGGTGACGAAGCAGAACAGCAGCGCCGTCAGCACGCCGAGGATGGCGCGGAAGGTCAAATAGCCGAACAGATTGAAGCCGCTGACGTAGTGCTCCAGATGATGGAAGAGCGCGTAAAGCATCAGTGCGCTGCCTCTGTTGCGGTGCCGGTCAGCGCAGCCACCACTCGTTCCATGCGCGCGCCGCGCGAACCCTTGACCAGCACCGTCACGCCCTCTGCAATTTGATCCTTGAGTGCTGCGACGAGATCGTCGAGCTGTTCGTAGCTGTCCGCGGTATCGCCGTAGCCATCGGCGGCATGGCCGGCCATCTCGCCGAGCGTGTACAGGCGATCGATGCCCAGCGAACGCGCGGCGCGGCCGGCGTCCTCGTGAATGCTGGCGGCATCCGGCCCCAGTTCGCGCATCTCGCCGAGCACCAGCCAGCGCTGGCCCGGCAGGCTGGCGAGCAGATCCAGCGCGGCGCGCAAAGACGTGGGATTGGCGTTGTAGCTATCGTCGAGCACCCGCGCGCCTTCGCGCGTGGTCTTCCAGTTCAAGCGTCCGGCCACCGGCTCGACATTGGCCAGACCCTTGGCGATCTGCTCGATACCGAGATTCAGCGCGATGCCGACCGCCGCCGCCGACAGCGCGTTCTGCACGTTGTGCAGACCCGGCAGCGCCAGTTCAATACGGGCACCACCGACCGGTGCGACCAGGGTGAACGCCGTTGCTTCCGGCGCGTGCTCGGGCACGCCGACCAGATCTTCGGCACGCACGTCGGCACTTTCGGCCAAGCCGAAACTCAGCACCGAAGCATCGCCCGCAAGCTGCCGCCACAGCGGCGCATAAGCATCATCGGCATTGATGATCGCGACACCGCCGGAGGCATTGCCCGCGATCGCCGCGAACAGTTCGCCCTTGGCATGGGCAACGCCTACACGCGAACCGAAACCTTCCAGGTGGGCATCGCCCGCCTGGGTGACGATGCCGATCTGCGGCTGCGCCAGCCTGGCCAGCAGCGCGATCTCGCCAGGGCCGCTGGCACCCATCTCGATCACCGCCGTGCGGTGTTCGGCACGCAGGGTCAGCAGGGTCAGCGGCACGCCGATGTGATTGTTCAGATTGCCGACCGTGGCCAGCACCGGGCCGCGCGCGGCCACCACTGCGGCAACCATCTGCTTGGTCGTGGTCTTGCCGGTGGAGCCAGTGATGCCGATCACCGGAATGTCGAAATCCTTGCGCCAGCTCTGCGCGTAGCGCTGCAGGCCATCCAAGGTATCTGCGACCAGAATCTGCGAACCACCACCCTCGACGATCCGCGACACCAGCGCGCCAACCGCGCCGAGGCTCATCGCCCGGGCAACATAGTCATGGCCATCGAAACGGTCGCCCTTCAAGGCGACGAACAGATCGCCCGGCTGCAACTGACGGGTATCGGTGATCACGCGAGAGAACGCGGCATCAGCGCCGTGCAGGCTGGCACCGATGCGACGGACGACATCGCTCAGGCGTTCCATGGTGGAGCTCATGCGCGCACCGCCAGGCCGAGCGCTTGCGCGACGAAAGCGCGATCGGAGAACGAGCGCCGCTCGGTGCCGTACAGCTGATAGTCCTCGTGGCCCTTGCCGGCGACCAGCACGACATCGTCGCTGCCGGCTTCGGCAATCGCGGTGCGAATCGCGTCGGCGCGATCGTGGATCACGCGAACCGTATTGCCTTGCGGCAGGCCGGCGACGATGTCGGCGGCAATCGCGGCCGGTGATTCGGACCGCGGGTTGTCGTCGGTGACGATAGCGACATCGGCACCGTTGACGGCGGCAGCACCCATCAGCGGCCGCTTGCCGCGATCACGATCGCCGCCACAGCCGAACACGCAAACCAGCTTGCCGGCGGTGTGGGCGCGAACGGCGCGCAGCACCGCATCGAGCGCCTGCGGCGTGTGCGCGTAATCGACGACCACCAGCGGGCCATGCTCGGCGCGGAAGGCTTCGATGCGACCGGGCACCGTCTGCGATTCGGCCAGCGCATTGGCGGCATCAACGAGCGCCATGCCTTTCACCAGCAGCACCGCAAGGGCGGCGAGCAGGTTGTGGCCGTTGAAGCGGCCGAGCAGGCGGCAGTTCAGTTCAGCGCCGCCCCAGCTGCTGTCGATCTGCATCGACAGGCCGGCGGCATGCAGGCGCAGCGCGCGGCCGATCAGGTATTGCCCACTGGCCGGAGCAGTGCCATCGAGACCGTAGACAACGACCGGCGTGCGGCCTTCGGCGAGCAGTTCATCGGCCCAGCGAGCGCCGTGGGCGTCGTCGCGATTCAGCACCGCAGCCGCGAGGCCATCGACTGCGAACAGGCGACGCTTGGCGGCCGCGTAATGCTCGACCGTGCCGTGATAGTCGAGATGATCGCGGCCGACGTTGGTCAGCACGGCGACATCGAAAGCGACACCGCCGACGCGTGCCTGATCGAGCGCGTGCGACGACACTTCCATCGCGCAAGCCGTGGCACCGGCGTCGCGGCTATCGGCGAGCAGGGCCTGCAGGCGCACCGGGTCCGGCGTGGTATGCGACGCCTCGGCGAGACGACCGAGCCGGCCGTAGCCAAGCGTGCCGAAGTAGGCGCAAGGCACATCGAGGCGATCCAGCGCCTGGGCGATCAGATGCGCGGTGGAAGTCTTGCCATCGGTGCCGGTGATGCCGGCGGTGAACAGCGCGGCGGACGGTTGGCGATACCAGCGCGCAGCGATCTCGCCGGCGTGGCGGGACAGGTTCGGCACGGCAATGGTCGGCACCGGCAGCGCTGACGCCGAGACACCGGCTGCCGGCTCCCAGGCGATGGCGATCGCGCCGCGCTTCAGCGCTGCGTCGGCGTGCGCGAGGCCATGCGCGGCTGTGCCCTGCACGGCAAGAAACAATGCGCCGGGCTGGAGCTGACGGCTGTCGAGCGCCAGACCGGTGACGGCGAGTTCCGGAATGTCGCTGGCATAGCCATCGAGCAGCGTCCGCAGGCTGCGGGTTGCGAGTGCGGCGTTCACGGCTGCGCCCTCGCGATCGGCATGCCGATGTCGACTCGCTGCGTTGGTACCGGCGGAACCACCGGGGTCGGCTCGGGCAGCGGCGGCAGTTCGTCCGGCTTGATCTGCAGCAGACGCGCCGCGCCGGCCATCACGTGACCGAACACCGGCGCCGATACCGCGCCGCCGTAGTAGTCGCCATTGCCCGGCTCGTCGATCATCACCAGCGCGACCAAGCTGGGATTCTCGGCCGGCATCATGCCGACGAAGGTCGACTGATAGGCGCCCTTGATGTAGCCGCCCTTGCCGTTCTTCTTGACCGTGCCGGTCTTGCCGGCGACGCGATAGCCCGCAACCGCGGCCTTGGTGCCACTGCCACCCTTGACGATGACGCCTTCGAGCAGGCCGCGAACCAGCTGCGCGGTATGCGCCGACACCACGCGCTGAGGCGGCACGACGCTGTCGCGCTTCAAGATGCTGATCGCCGGCATCAGGCCATCGTTGGCGAGCGCGCAATAGGCGCGCACCAGCTGCAGCGCGTTGGCGGTGAACGAATAGCCATAGGACGCGGTGACCGTGTCCGACGCGCGCCAGCGGTGGTAGTCGCGCAGCACCGTGCGTTCTTCGCCGGGCAGGCCGGAGCCGACCTTGTCGCCGAAACCGAACTTCGTATAGCCGCTCCAGATCGATTCGGTGCCCATCTTCTGGCCGACATGGACGGCGCCGACATTCGAGGACTTGGCCAGCAAGGTCGCCAGATCGACGACACCAGCGGCATGGACGTCACGCACATTGACATCGGCCACCTTCAGGAAGCCATTGCCGGTGTCGACGGTGTAATCCGGGCGGATCGCGCCGGTTTCCAGCGCCTGGGCGATCAGCAGCGGCTTGACTGTCGAGCCCGGCTCGAAGGTCATCGCCACGGCGCGGTTGCGCATCGCTTCCGGATCGCGAACATCGGAGCGGTTCGGGTTGAAGCCCGGCTGGCTGGCCAGCGCCAGGATGTCGCCGCTGCGGGGATCGACCAGCACGATCAGCCCGCCCTTGGCGCGATTCTCGGTGACTGCCGCCTTCAGCTCGCGATAGGCGAGGTACTGCAGGCGCAGATCGAGCGTCACTTCGACATCGTCACCCGGCTGGGCCGGGGTCAGCTCGGTGGGGTCCTCGACGATGCGCTTCTTGTTGTCGCGGATCACCCGGCGCTTGCCCGGCATGCCGGCCAGGCGCTCGTCGGCGCTGCGTTCGACACCAGTGGCGGCATTGCCTTCGAAATCGAGAAAGCCGACCACGTGGGCGGCGACTTCACCGGCCGGATAGAAGCGCCGGTAGTTCGGCTCGATACCGATGCCCGGCACCTTCAGCGCCGCGATCTGCACGCCCTCTTCCGGCGTCAGGTAATGCTTGAGATAGATCTGCCCCTGCTTGCGCAGCTTGGTCACCCGGGTGACCAGCGCCGCCGGGCTTTCCTGCAGCAGGCTGGCCAGCGCGGCGTGAGTGCCGGTTGCCGCCAGCAGCTTTTCCGGCTCGGCGGTGATCGATACCACTGGCGCCGACAAGGCCAATGGCTCGCCATTGCGATCGCGCACGGCACCGCGATGGGCGCGCATCTGCTGCATGCGCACGTACTGGTTGTCGCCCTTCTTGCTGTAGGCGTCGTTGCTGAGAATCTGCAGTTGGAAGGCACGCGCGGTGATCGCCAGCGCGAACACGCCGAGCACGCCGAGCACCGCGACTCTGCGCCAGCCGCCCGGCGCATCGGGCAAGGAGCGCTGGGCCGGATTCAGCGGCCGCTTCATGGCGTGCCACCCGGTGCCGACGCGGGATCGGTCACGTCGGAAATGGCGGCCGCGGCCGGTGCAACAGGCCGGCCTTCGTAGTTCTGAGTCTCAATGATCTGGTAGGCCGAAGGCTCGACCAGACTGAACTGCGCGCGGGCGATCGGCTCGACTCTCGCCTGCTGCGCGAGCGTGGCTTCTTCAAGCTGCAGCTGGGTCCACTCGAGATCAAGCGTTTCGTTGTCGACCCGCAGTGCTTCGGCCTTGACCGTCAGCCGGCGATGCTCGTTCTTGATCTGGACGACGGCGAGCGCGGTGACCACCACGAACAGGCCGAGCGTGATCGGCACCAGCGTGCCGCCGGCACGGCCCTTGTTGCTGCCGCGTGGCGTGGCGCTCACTGGCTGACTCCGGCCGTGCGTTCGGCTACCCGCAGCACTGCCGAACGGGCGCGTGGATTGGCATCGGTCTCGGCCTCTGTCGGGAAGCGGCGTTCGACGCGTTTCAACTGCGGCGCGCCGTCGCTGTTCAGGCGCTGGCCGGTCAGCACGTCGCGCTCGGTGCCCTCGGCATCGCGGAGAAAGCGCTTGACGATGCGATCTTCCAGCGAGTGGAAGCTGATCACCGCCAGCCGACCGCCCGGCGCCAGCAGGGCCGGTGCCGCCGCCAGCACGGTTTCCAGCGCCGACAGCTCGCCGTTGACATAGATGCGCAGTGCCTGGAAGGCGCGCGTGGCCGGATGGATCTTGAACGAGCGCGGACCCGGGACGCTGGCGATCAGCGCGGCGAGCTGCGCGGTGGTCTTCAGCGGCGCAGCGATTCTCGACTCGACGATCTTCTTGGCGATCCGCCGGCTATTGCGTTCCTCGCCGAGCGTGTAGAGCACATCGGCGATCTCGGCCTCGTCGGCACGCGCCAGCCAGTCGGCTGCCGATACCCCCGACGTGGGGTCCATGCGCATGTCGAGCGGGCCGTCGTTCTGGAAGCTGAAACCGCGCGAGGCATCGTCGAACTGCGGGCTGGAAACGCCGAGGTCGAGCAGGATCCCGTCGATGTGGCCGGCGATGCCGGCTTCCAGCGCGACGCGGCCCAGGTCGGCGAAGTTGGCAGCGTGGAAATGGAAATTGGTCTTGCCGGCGAAGACCTTCCAGGCGTGCTGGCCGGCTTCGGGATCGCGATCCAGCGCATGCAACGCGCCGGCATCGCTCAACTGTTCGAGGATCGCGCCGGAGTGGCCGCCGCGGCCGAAGGTGCCGTCCACATAAATACCGTCTGGTCGGATGGCGAGTCCGGCCAGGGCTTCATCAAGCAGGACTGGCCGGTGGGAGTACATCCGGCTAGTGATCCCTGTCGACGATCGTGCGAGCGATGCAGGTAGCACGAGGGGGCCTCATGGCACGGCCAGCGCCGCAAAGGCGTCGGCGTAGTGGATCTGACCTTCGCTGTTGTTGGCCTGCCACTGGGCGTAGGACCACAGCTCGAAATGGTCGTAGGCGCCAACCAGCACGACGTCGGTACCGAGCGCCTTCATGTCGCGCAGCAGCGACGGCACGCTGATCCGGCCCTGGCCGTCGATCTCGGATTCCACCGCGTTGCCGAGGAACAGACGCTGCACCAGCACTCGCTTGGCGCGGTCGGCGATCTTCGGAATCTGCTCGGCCATCTTGCGGAACACCGGCGCCGGATAGATCTCGACGCATTCCGGGCCGAGGGTGACCGCGACGTTCTTGCCGAACTCCTCGCCGAGCTGGGTACGAAGGCGCGCGGGGATCGCGAGGCGCCCCTTGTCGTCAATCGTCAGTCGGTTGGATCCAGCAAACATGGCATTCAGCCCCACAATGGCGCGCAGGGAGCCCAAGTGTCACCACTTGTCCCCCGTTAAAACCACTATATGCCACCCCACACCACCCCGCAAGCGCAATTCCAGCTAAAAACCCTGCAGGGACAATGGCTTAACGGAGAATTAACAGACCCATCTAAGTCATGAAAAACAATGATTTAGCGGCATTAGCTCAAGTTGTTTCGGGTTTCCCCGCCCGGAAGGGTGGGCGAATGCAGCGGACGATCGGTAAACAATCGTGAACTGGTTGGCATGCCCCAGCAGTGGCACAGCCCGTTGGAAGAGCCGTTTTCCAAATCGAAAAAGCCCGCAACGCTTTCACATTGCGGGCTTGTCGAATCAAAGGGGAGTCGGCCGATAAGCCGGGTTCTGTCTACCGACGCCCCGCTTGCGCGCGACGCCGCCGAGACAACCATTCCTCTACGACGACGATCACTCGCCGTCTTCAGCAGCCTACCCGGAGAGCACGCGGGCCGCGTGTCGTGCCAATGGCATTGCTGCCAGACACCTCCCTCCCTATTTGGCCTTGCTCCATGTGGGGTTTGCCGTGCCGGTTCATTGCTGAACTCGCGGTGCGCTCTTACCGCACCATTTCACCCTTGCCTGTTCCGCACGCAAGCGCGCGTTCATCGGCGGTATCTTTCTGTTGCACTGTCCGTCGGCTTGCGCCGCCCAGCCGTTAGCTGGCACATCGCCCTGCGGAGCCCGGACTTTCCTCCCCTGCCTTGCGGCAGCAGCGGTTGTCTGGCCGACTCCCGGGGCGGATTGTACGCGGGTAATCATCGAGACCCTCGTTATCATCCGTTCCCCGTCATCCAGGCTTCCTCCATGCGCAAGTTGATATTGCTGACCGTGCTCATCGCCCTCGCTGCCTGGCGACTCTGGCCACTGCCGGATGCGGTGATTCCCACAGGTACGGCGCTACCGGAAGCTCAGGCACCAGCCGGCCTGCGCTTCGCGCTGATCAAGACCGGGGAAGCGACCACGCTGGAAGCGATGGTGGTTGCCGATGGCGGCCTGTTCCGTCCGACGCGGATCGGCCATATCGCCGTGCTCGTCGAGCATCCGCAGGGTCACTTCCTGTTCGACGCCGGGCTTGGCACCCAGGTCGATCAGCAGTTCGGCGAGGAGATGTCGTTCTGGGCCAAGCCGATCTTCGCCTTCAAGCACGTCAATCCGGCGATCAGCCAGTTGCAGGCCGCTGGCATCGAGGCACCGCCGCGCATCTTCCTGTCGCACGCGCATTGGGATCACGCCAGCGCGCTCGGTGATTTCCCGCAAGCCGAAATCTGGCTGCCGACTGCCGAGCGAGAAACCACCCAACACGGCCATCCGCCAGCGTTCCTGCCATCGCAGCTGAACCGCGCCGATACCCGCTGGCATCCGTTCAGCTTCGACGGCCCGGCCTATGCCGGTTTCGCAGCCAGCCTTGATCTGTTCGGCGATGGCAGCGCCGTGCTGCTGCCACTGCCCGGCCACACGGCGGGGTCAACGGGTCTGCTGCTGAGCCTGGCCGATGGCCACCGCTACTTCTTCGTTGGCGACACAGTCTGGAGCCATCTCGGCATCGACCGGCCGGCACCCAAGTTCAGCGTCTCCAGCCTGATCGTCGATGCCGATCGCGATGCCACCTGGCAGGCGGTGCTGAAGATCCGCGCGCTGCGCGATGCCAATCCGGGGCTGATCATCGTGCCGGCGCACGATTCCAGCGTTCACGATCAGCTCGGCTACTTCCCGCAGTTCGTAGGCGAGGCTCATTGATGCGCGTTTTTTCGCACACCTGTTCGAACACCGAAATCGTCAGCGCGCTCGGCGCCGCCAGTTGCCTGATCGGCTGCGACGACGATTCCGATTTTCCGGTCGACGTCGTTGCGGCAATTCCGAAGCTCGGCCGCGATCTCGATCTCCGTGTCGATGAAGTGATCGCGATGCGACCCGATCTGGTGCTGACCTCGCTGACCGTGCCCGGCCACGAACGCATCGTCGATGCCATTGAAGCCGCCGGCATCCGCACCCTGGTCTGCGATCCGCTCAGCCTCGAAGACATTTACGGCGACATCAGCCGGATTGCTGAAGCGCTCGGCATCCCCGAGCGCGGCGCGCAGCTGATTGCCGAGATGCGTGCGGCGATGCCATCGCGAGCCAACAGGAACGGCCCGAAAGTGCTGATCGAATGGTGGCCGAAGCCGGTGATCACGCCGACCCGACAAGCCTGGGCGACCGATCTGATCGAACTCGCCGGCGGCCAGAACCCCTGGGCGAGCATCCAAGCGAAAAGCACGCCTTTGACCGACGAACAGGTCCTGGCCTCGCCGCCCGACGTGATCGCCATGAGCTGGTGCGGCGTCAAGGTCGCCAACTACCGCGCCGATGTCGTCAGCCGCCGCCCGGGTTGGGCGGCGGTGCCGGCGGTACGCAATCAGCAGATCGTCGCGATCAGCGAGGAATTCCTGGGCCGCCCCGGGCCGCGGGTGGTCGAGGGTTATCGGCAACTGCGTGCGGCAATCGAAGCGACGGCGCGCTAGCCTCGGATCAAGGTACCGATGCCTTCATCGGTGAACAGTTCGAGCAGCACCGCATGCTCGAGCCGGCCGTCGATGATCACGGCGTTCTTGACGCCGCTGGTCACCGCATCGAGCGCGCAGGCGATCTTCGGCAGCATGCCACCGTAGATCGTGCCGTCGGCAATCAGCGCATTGACCTGGGCCACCGTGAGGCCGGTCAGCACCTTGCCCTGCTTGTCCATCAGGCCGCTGACATTGGTCAGCAGCATCAGCTTTTCGGCCTTCAGCACCGAGGACAGCTTGCCGGCGACCAGATCGGCATTGATGTTGTAAGCCTCGCCCTTGGCACCGACGCCGACCGGCGCGATCACCGGAATGAAACCGCCGGCTTCGAGGTGATCGACGACTCGCGGATCGATCGCTTCAACTTCGCCGACCTGGCCGATGTCACCGCCGGCGACATACAGCTTCTTGGCGCGGATCAGGCCGCCGTCCTTGCCGGTCAAACCGACCGCGCGGCCACCCTGCTGGTTGATCGCATTGACCACGGCCTTATTGACCAGGCCGCCGAGCATCATCTCGACGACGTCCATGGTTTCGGCATCGGTCACCCGCATGCCATCGATGAACTCGCTCTTCTTGCCGAGCTTTTCCAGGTGCTTGCCGATCTGCGGTCCGCCGCCGTGCACGACCACCGGATTCATGCCGACCGCCTTCATCAGCACGATGTCGCGCGCGAACGATTCGATCATGTCGTCGTCGCCCATCGCATTGCCGCCGTACTTGACGACGATGGTCTTGCCGGCGAAACGGCGGATGTACGGCAGCGCCTCGGTCAGAACCTGGGCGATGGTCGAAGGGTTGGCTTTGTCGGCAATCATCTTGGACGCAGTGGTCAGTGACTAGTGGTTTGTGGTCAGAATTAAAGCGACGGCAACGACTCGCATGCAGCTTCTACTGGCCACCGAACACAGGCCACTAGCCACTGCTTCTCAGTGTCTGCCGGTGTGGCCGAAGCCGCCGGTGCCGCGCTCGCTGCTGCCGAATTCCGACACCAGCTCGAACTCGGCGCGCACGACGGGAACGATGACCAACTGGGCGATGCGCTCGCCGGGCTCGATGACGAACAGGGTCTGACCGCGGTTCCAGCAGCTGACCATCAGTTCACCCTGGTAGTCCGAGTCGATCAGGCCGACGAGGTTGCCGAGCACGATGCCGTGCTTGTGGCCAAGGCCGGAACGCGGAAGGATCACCGCGGCGAGGCCCGGATCTTCGATGTGGATGGCGAGGCCGGTGCGGATCAGGCTCGTCGCACCTGGCGCCAGGCTCAGCGGCTCGTCGAGCAGCGCGCGCAGGTCCAGGCCGGCCGAGCCGCCGGTCGCGTAGGCCGGCAGCGGCAAGTCGCGGCCGACACGGGGGTCGAGAATTTTCAGCTGGATCGCCTTGCTGCTCATTTCGCTTTGCGCGCCTTGGTGGAGGATGTCGCTGTTTGGAGTGCTACCGCGTAGCGCTTGGCAATCAGGCCGGCGAGTTGCCGCGCGATCTCGTGCTTGTCAGACGGGCCGATCGCCAGTTCGCCATCGGCCCAGTAGACGGTCAGCGCGTTGTCATCGCGATCGAAAGCACGGCCGTTGCCGACCCAGTTCGCGGCGATCAGGTTGAGCTTCTTGCGCGCCAGCTTGCCCTTGGCATGCTCGGCAAGCTTCTCGGTCTCGGCCGCGAAGCCGACGATGAACAGCTGCGGCTGCAGTGCGCGCAACTCGGTGAGGATGTCGGCGTTCTTGGTCAGTTCGAGCTCGAGTGTCTCGGTCTTCTTCTTGATCTTCTGGCCGGCGATTTCCAGGCAGCGGTAATCGGCGACCGCGGCCGCGCCGACCAGGATGTCAGCCGTCGCACAGGCGGCGATGGTCGCATCGAGCATGTCCTGCGCGGTTTCGCAATTGACGCGATGCACGCCCGCGGGGGTCTCCAGATTCACCGGGCCGCTGACCAGCGTCACTTCGGCGCCGAGGGCACGCAAGGCTTCGGCGACGGCATAACCCTGCTTGCCGGACGAGCGATTGGTGATGAAGCGCACCGGGTCGATCGGCTCGCGCGTCGGGCCCGCGGTGACCACGGCGCGGCGGCCACTGAGTGGGCCATCGACAGTGTTCGCAACGCTGCCCGACGCCAGCGCTGCCAGCACCACGGCTGCCACCTCTTCCGGCTCGGCCACGCGGCCTTCGCCGACTTCGCCGCAGGCCTGTGCGCCGCTACCGGGGCCGATGAGCTTGAAGCCGCGGCTGCGCAGCGCGCTCATGTTTGCCTGCGTCGCCGCATTTGCCCACATCAGGCGATTCATCGCCGGGGCGACGAAGATCGGCTTGTCGGTGGCCAGCACCAGCGTGGTCAGCAGATCGTCGGCGAAGCCGTGCGCGATCTTGGCCAGCGTGTTCGCGGTGGCCGGAGCGATGACGATGGCGTCTGGCCAGCGGGCCAGCTCGATATGGCCCATCGCCGCTTCGGCCGCTTCATCCCACAGCGAGCTGCGCACCGGTTTGCCGGTCAGTGCCTGGAAGGTCTGGGCGCCGATGAAACGCAAGGCGGAATCGGTCATCACCACCTGCACTTCGCAGCCGGCCTTGGTGAAGCGGCGCGCCAGCTCGGCGGACTTGTAGGCGGCGATGCCGCCGGTCAGCGCCAGCAGGATGCGCCGGCCGGGAACCGGCCCGGGATTCAGATCGGAATTCGAAGATGAGCGCATTGAGTTCGGACCGGACGCGAAACGGGAGCGATGTAGCGAGAGAGGCTGTGACTTGGCGCGCGGAATTGTAGCCGCTGACCACGCTAGCCTTCGGCGATCGCCGTCCGCGATCAAGAAATGTGGAGCAATGGACATGTCGATCACCGACTGGCCCGAAGACGAACGGCCGCGCGAGAAGCTGCTGCTGCGCGGCGCCGCCGTGCTGTCCGATGCCGAACTGCTGGCGATCTTCCTGCGAACTGGCGTCGTCGGCCGCAGTGCTGTCGATCTGGCGCGTGATCTGCTGATCCGCTTCGGCAGCCTGCGTGGCTTGCTGAAAGCGAGCCGCCAGGATTTCTGCGCAGCCCATGGGCTGGGCGATGCGAAGTACGCGCAGTTGCCGGCAGTGATGGAGATTGCCCGTCGCCATCTCGCCGAAGCCATGAACGAACGCACGGCGTTGCCGAACCCGGCCGCCACTCGGGATTTCCTGCGCCTGAAGCTGCGCGATCTCGACCATGAAGTGTTCTGCGCGCTGTTTCTCGACAGCCAGAATCAGGTGCTCGGCTTCGAAACCTTGTCGATCGGCACGATCAACGCAGCGGATGTCTATCCGCGTGAAGTATTGAAGAAAGCATTGCGGGCGCAGGCGGCAGCGGTGATCTTCGCGCACAACCACCCGTCCGGGATCGCCGAACCGAGCCTCGCCGACCGCACGTTGACCAATCGCCTGCGTGACGCACTGGCCTTGATCGACGTCCGCGTGCTCGATCATTTCGTCGTTGGCGAAGGACAACCGGTATCCTTCGCCGAACGCGGCTGGCTCTGAAGTGTGATTGCGATCTGATTAAAGAGCCGATCAA
>NZ_JAHFRY010000132.1 GCF_023266035.1 Nevskia sp. | reverse complement strand
TGGCCAGCACCGCTTGTGCGGCAGCCAGATTCGGCTGAGGGCCGATGCGGACCCGGAAACGGGTGTCGCGCTCGTCGAGCGTCACCTGTTCGATGCGCGATTCGTAGCCGATCAGCGCCAGGCTGGCCCGCTGCTTGTCGGCTTCCTCGCGCGACTTGTAGGCGCCGACCTGCACCAGATACGCGCCCGGCGCATCGAGTGCCTTCTTGACCTCGGCCGGTGGCACCGGCGCTGGCTTGCTGCTGTTGGCCGGCGGCGGCCGCGAGTACTCGCGCGGGATCGTTACTTCGATCTTCGGCAGCTCGTTGTAGAAGGTGTAGCGCGGCGGCACCTTGTCCGGCACCGGCAGATCTTCCTTGCGTGGCTCGCCGGGTTTCGCGGCAGCCGCGGTATCGGTCTTTTTCGCGTCCTTGCTCGGGGCAGCGGCCGGCGTTACCGCGGAGCCGATCGCGGTTTGATGCGAAGGGCGATCGATGTACGCGAACGCGGCGACCACCAGGCCGATCGCCAGGCCGATGATCAGCCAGACCCAGCCCGGCATCTGCGGCGCGCCGTTGCCGCCGCGTGGTGACGGTGGTGGTGGCCGACGGCTGGCCGGACCGCCGCGATGCTGGCGGTTGTCGTTCGGATTGCGCGGCTTGGCGTAGTCCTTGGCCATTACATGCGCTCCGGGGCGCTGACGCCGAGCAGCGCCAGGCCGTTCTTCAGCACCTGCTGGGTCGCCAGTGCCAGCGCCAGACGCGCATTGCGCAGGCTCGCGTCGTCGATCAGGAACGGCACCGCGTGGTAGTAGCCGTGGAACGCGGCGGCGAGATCGCGCAGGTACTGGGCGATGACGTGCGGCTCCAGGTTCTGCGCCGAGGCCTGCACCGTTTCCGGGAAGCGGCCAAGCAGCGCGACCAGTGCCACGGCATCCGCTTCGACCAGCTGATCGAGGGCGTCGTAGCCGGCCGCCTGGTCATAGCTCAGGCCGCGTTCGCCGAGTTGGCGGAACACCGCCGAGACGCGGGCATGCGCGTACTGGATGTAATAGACCGGGTTGTCGTTGGTCTGCGCGCGGGCCAGATCGATGTCGAAGATCAGCTGCGAATCGCTCTTGCGGGCCACCAGGAAATAGCGCGTCGCGTCGCAGCCGGCTTCGTCGATCAGATCGCGCAAGGTCACATAGGATCCGGCGCGCTTCGACAGTTTCACTTCCTCGCCCGCGCGCATCACGGTGACCATCTGGTGCAGCACGTATTCCGGCCAGCCCTTGGGGATACCGATGTCCATCGCCTGCAGTCCGGCGCGCACCCGGGCGATGGTGCCGTGATGGTCGGCGCCCTGCTCGTTGATCACTCGCACGAAACCGCGCTGCCACTTGGACACGTGATAGGCGACGTCCGGCACGAAGTAGGTGTAGCCGCCTTCGCGCTTGCGCATCACGCGATCCTTGTCGTCACCGAAGTCGGTGGTGCGCAGCCACAGCGCATCGTCCTGCTCGTAGGTGTGACCGCTGGCCTGGAGTGCTGCGACCGTGCTGTCGACCTTGCTCTCGGTGTACAGCGAGGACTCCAGGTAATAGACGTCGAACTTGACGCCGAAGGCGCGCAGATCGAGATCCTGCTCGCGGCGCAGATAGGCGACGGCGAACGCGCGGATCGCATCGAGATCGTCGGCATCGGCCTTGGCGGTTACTGCGCGATCGTCAGCGGTGACGGTGTCGCCGGCCAGATACGAGGCGGCGACATCGGCGATGTAGTCACCGCGATAGCCGTCTTCCGGCCAGCCTTCATCGCCCGGCTTGATGCCGCGCGCACGCGCCTGCACCGACACGCCGAGGTTGGCGATCTGGTTGCCGGCGTCGTTGTAATAGAACTCCTTCGACACCTGCCAGCCGGCGGCATCGAGCACCCGCGCCATGCAGTCGCCGACCGCCGCACCACGGCCGTGGCCGACGTGCAGCGGGCCGGTCGGATTGGCCGACACGAACTCGACCATCGCCTTGCCCTTGGCGCCCGAGCGATCGATGCCGAAGGCTTCGCCGGCGTTCAGGATGTCGACCACCACCTGCTGCAGCGCGCCGGCGGCGAGGAAGAAATTGATGAAGCCGGGGCCGGCGATCTCGATCTTGGAAACGATGCCGCCCTTCGGCAGCGCGGCAACGATCGCTTCGGCGACCGCGCGCGGCGGCTTGCCGAGCGGCTTGGCCAGGGTCAGTGCCAGATTGGTCGCGAAGTCACCGTTCTTCTTGTCCTTCGCCGGCTCGACGAGGATGTCGGCGGGTGCAGCGACGGCGGTGCCATCGAGCACGGTGACGAGAGAGGCGCGCAGCAGGTCCTGCAGTTGGGATTTCATCGGGACGCGTTCAAACGGCCGGGTGGCCGAGCTTCAAGGTGGATTGCGCATTGTACGGGGGCCTCTGCCGTTCTCCTTCCCCCGCTTGTGGGGGGAAGGTCGGGATGGGGGCGATTGACTTCAGCGCTACCGTCAAACGCCCCCACCTCGGTCCTCCCCCGTGACAACGGGGGAGGAAGACAAGCGTCTCAGGCCGGATCAGCCTCATGAATCCACGGCCGGCCGCGCGAGTTCGCGCGCCAGCCTTCTTCCAGCGCCGCTTCGATGCAGCCTTGCAGGCGCTTGGCGAATTGCACTTCGGATTTCGGCTTGCCGTGGCCGAACTCGACGAACGGGAATTCGACCAGCAGTTCGCGGCGCTTGCCGGGATCGGTCGACACGGTCACCGACAGGCCACCGCAGCCGCCACCACCACCTTTCACCGGCCCGCCGATCCAGTGGCGCACCTGCCAGTGGTACTCGTCCTCGCCGATGACGATGACGCCGGAATCCTTGAACGCGCCCATCAGTTGCTCCCCACAGTCTTGCGCTTGATCACCAGCGGCCCGATCGCCTGGCATTCCGGCATCAGCTGCAGCAGGTTGATGTTGACCCGGGCTGGACGTGAGGCGACCCAGTAGACGGCGTCGGCAATGTCATCGGCGGTCAGCGGTTCGGTGCCGGCGTACATGGCATCGGCCTTTGCCTGGTCCCCATGGAAGCGCACGGCGGAGAACTCGGTGCCACCACAGAGGCCCGGTTCGATGTCGGTGGCGCGAACGCCGGTGCCGACCAGATCGGCGCGCAGGTTCAGGGTGAACTGGCGGACGAAGGCCTTGGTCGCGCCGTAGGTATTGCCGCCCGGATACGGCCATTCGCCGGCCGTCGAGCCGAGGTTGATGACGTGGCCGCGGCCGCGGGCAACCATGCCCGGCAGGATGGTCCGGGTCATCGTCATCAGGCCCTTGATGTTGGTATCGACCATCCGTTCCCAGTCATCAACGCTGGCCTGATGCGCCGGCTCCAGGCCGAGTGCCAGGCCGGCGTTGTTGACCAGCACGTCGATCGCCGCCCAGTCCGGCGGCAGGCTGGCGACAACGGCTTCGATCGCCTGGCGATCGGTGACATCGAGCGTCACCGGCAGCAGTGCGGCGCCGAGTTCGCTGCGCAGCGCCGCCAGCTTGTCGATACGGCGCGCGGCGGCGATCACGCGATGGCCTTCGGCAATGAAACGGCGGGCGGTCGCAGCGCCAAAACCGGCGCTGGCGCCGGTGACGAGAACGGTGAGGGGCTTCATCGTGTTGCGGTTGGGTTCGGACATGGCGCGGATTGTCGGGGCTTGAGGCCGATGACGCCAGCCGACAAGGCTACCCGCAGCCTCAGCGCTTGAGGCTTGCGGGAAGGCCGGCGTCGCGGGGTGCGATGCCATGGCCGATGAAATCCATCACCGCATCGACCAGCGCAGGGCTTGGCTGCTCGCCCTGCCAGAGGCACCAGCGCATGCCGATGAAGTGGCCAATGCCAATGATCGACCAGGCGCGGGCGATCGGATCGCCGGGGCTCAGCTCGCCGCGGGCACTGGCGTCCGCGAGATCGGCGGCATAGCTCGTTACCAGGCGCTCGTAGTAATTGCGGAACACGGTTTCGTCGACGAACTGCGATTCCTGGACGATGCGATACAGGCCCGGATGCGCCTGCGCGAACTCGAAGAAGGCTTCCAGGCCGCGTCGCTCGGCGATCATGCGGCTCTCCGCGCCTTCGATCGCCAGCGCCATGTGCTTGCGCAGACGGCGGCCGATGTCGCTGACCAGGCTCAGAAAGATTTCTTCCTTGGAATGGAAGTACAGGTAGAAGGTCCCCTGGCCGACAGCGGCGCGGCTGGTGATCGAGCTGACCGACGCGGTATGGAAGCCGTTGCCGCCGATTTCCACTTCCGCCGCCGTCAGCAATTTCTGCCGCGTGGCTTCACCGCGCGCCGTGACCGGGATCAATGCTCGCTGGGTATTCACCGGGTCCAGAGTCCTCGTCCGTGTTGAGGCTGGCAGGGGTTGATCTACGCGCCGTTGTCGGTGCGGCGGCCGTCGACCGCCGCCAGCTTCAGGCGCTCGCCACGGCTGCGGGAGCGCGAGCCATCGGCGACGGCGCGGCGCAGGCCGTGATCCTTGAGCCAGAACAGGCAGTCCTCGAACGAGCGCGAGATGCGCGTCTGCAGGCGGATGCGTTCCAGCTTCGGCCAGGTGGCGCGCTCGCCATCGCGGATGAAGTTGGCGATCGCCGTCGGTGACGGGTTCGAGAACATCCGCATCAGCTGGGTCGGCGACTGGCGCGGATAGACGCTGATGTCGCCGCTGTAGCGTTGCTGAAGGACGTCGTTGAGCATGTCGACGATGCGCCCGGGCACGGCCGCGCCGACGTAGTTGCGGGTCAGCTTGAGCAGATCGCGGCTGGCGGTGGTGGCCACGTGCTGGACCACGTCGGTGATCGTGCGCCGACCCGGATGGGCCTCGCGCATGAACGGCACCACGTGCGGATTGGTCTGGCTGACGATGTAGTGGTTGACGTTGTGCAGGCGTGCCAGCCGGAGCATCGGCAGATCGTTGGCGATCGAGCCGTCGACCCAGCGCTTGGAGCGCATGTACGGATGCTTCACGCCGTCGAAATCGAGCGAATCGAGCATCACCGGCGGGAACACGCCGGGTACCGCGCAAGAGGCCAGCACCGAGGACTGCACGGTGACGTTCGGTGCGGTCAGGTAGTTGAGCAGACGGGCCGACTGATGCGCCTCGGCCGGCGATACGGTGACGCCGAGAATGCGCCGCGTGCGCTCGAAGGCCTCGATGAAGCTGCAGGCCGCGATGTTGCGTTCGAGGCAGGCGCGCAGCCGGGCAGGGTCCATCAGCGCGTTGCCACTCAGCACCTGGCGCAGGCTGACGGTCTGGAAGGCCTGCAGGTTCAGCGATTCCGGATCGAAGATCGCTGGAAGCTCCTCATCGGTGCGGGTGCCGACCATGCCGGCGATGATCGCGCCGGCCGAGGAACCGGAGATCACGCGCGGCAGCACGTTGTGCTCGAACATCGCCTTGATCACGCCGAGATGGAACATGCCCAAGGTGGCGCCGCCGGACAGCAGCAGCGCCGAACGGCCGAAGCTGGTGCCGGTGCGCTTGAAGAACAGGATCTTCTCGTCGTTGGAGAAATCCGGGAAATCGCCGACGCAGATGTAGTCCAGGCAGCGCGCCGATTCCTCGATGTATTCCTCGACCAGCCGCTTGGTGCCGATACGGGCATACGAATAGAGCACCGGATCGGCGACGTTGCCGAGATTGCCGTGCAGGCCCTCGGCGAGCTGGAACACCAGTTGCCGCACTTCGCCCGACTTGCGCAGCTCGCGCAGCGTGTTCAGGCGTTCCTTGATCAGCAGGTAGTCGTAATCATCGCTCATCTCGTCCTGTTTCCAGGCATCGGCGCCTTCCAGACGATCGAGTTCGGTCGCGATCTCCTGCCATTCGGCGTAGTTGGCGGCCTGGTCGAGATCCTTCTGGCGACTGACGATCAGCTTCTTGGACATGGACGGATGTAAGCGTAACGAGGGCCCGAGTATGCCATCTTGCAGTGCAGCATTTGCCTGTCGGCGAACCTTCGCCGAGCAGCGGTGGTCAGTGTGCGCAAGCCCGCTGCGTCGCTTTGCCAATGCCTTTCGCGTGGAAGGCGAGCCGCACAGTACAATCCGCCGCCTTGGGGTCTGTTGACATTAGACCTTAGCGATTCGAGTGCCATGTCGCCCCGCTTTGCCGCCCTGTTTTCCGATCGCCGCCGCGTTCTTGTAGCCGGCCTGACTCTGGTCGTGCTCGGCCTGGCCGTGTGGGCGCTGGAAAAGAATCTGGCGGTGCTCAATCCGGGCGAAATCCTCGCCCACCTGAAGTCGCTGCCGCGTGAGCGGATTGCCGAAGCGCTGCTGTTCTGCGGCCTCAGCTACGCGGTGCTGACGCTCTACGACTGGCTGGCCCTGCGCGGCGTCGATCACCCGCTGCCCTGGCGGCAGGTGGCGCCGACGTCGCTGATCGCCTTCGGCATCGGCCACAGCGTCGGCTTCCAGGCGGTGTCCGGCGGCTCGATCCGCTTCCGCGACTACACCGCCGCCGGCGTGCCGGGCCTGAAAGTGGCCGGCGTCGTCGCGCTGGTATCGGTTGCCTTTGCGCTCGGTGTGGCGACCCTGCTCGGCCTGTCCCTGCTGACGTCGCCGGATGATGCCGGCCGGGTGCTGCATCTGGAGCCGTCCGGCATCCGCGAACTGGGCAGCGGGCTGCTGGCGCTGGTTGCGGCCTACGTGCTGCTCAATGCCATCCGCCGCCGGCCACTGACCTGGCGCGGCCGCGAGTTCCGCCTGCCGGGCCTGCCGCTGACCTTGGGCCAGATCGTCGCCGCCAGCACCGATCTCTGCTTCGCCGCCGCCACCCTGTACGTGCTGCTGCCGGACACCGTGACCCTCGGCTATCCGGCCTTCGTCGGCGTCTTCGTGCTGGCGATCTACGCCGGCACCATCAGCAATGTGCCGGGCGGCCTCGGCGTGTTCGAAACGGTGCTGATCCTGCTGCTGCCCGCCGCGCCGCCGGAAGGCGTGCTCGGCGCGGTACTGCTGTACCGCGTCGTCTACTACCTGCTGCCGTTCGTGCTGGCGCTGTTCTTCCTTGGCCTGCGCCTGCTCGCCACCCAGAACGAACGCTTCCGGCGCTATGGCAGCCGCCTGCAGGACAGCGTCGAAACCCTGGCGCCGCCAGTGCTGGCCACCACCGTGTTCCTGGCCGGCGCGGTGCTGCTGATCTCCGGCGCCACGCCGGCCATCGACAGCCGCCTGGCGGGCTTGTCCGAGATGATTCCGCTCGGCCTGCTGGAGTTTTCGCACCTGGCCGGCAGCGCCATCGGCGTCGGCCTGCTGATCCTCGCGCGCGGCCTGTATCGCCGCCTCGACGGCGCCTGGTGGCTGACTCTGGTGCTGCTCGCCGTCGGCGCCGTGGTGTCGATGCTGAAAGGCCTGGACTACGAAGAAGCGACCTTGCTGTCGGTGATCCTCGTGGTGCTGCTGCTGTCGCGCGAGCGCTTCTATCGCCGCGCCTCGCTGCTCGAAGTGCGCGATTCCCAGCGCTGGCTGATGGCGACGGTGGCGGTGGTCGCGGTGGCGGTCTGGGTGTCGATGCTGTCCTCGCGCGGCACCGATTACAGCCGCGAAGTCTGGTGGCGTTTCGCCTTCGACGATCAGAGCCCGCGCCTGATGCGCGCCGGCCTGCTGACCGTGCTGCTGTTCGCCGGCTACATGCTCTGGCGGCTGCTGAGCCCGGCCCGCCGCGAGCCGGATCCGCCGGACGCTGCGGCCCTCGATCGCGCCGCCAGCATCATCGCCACCTTTGGCGGCAACACCATCGCCAATCTGGCGCTGCTCGGCGACAAGCAGTTGCTGTTCGGGCCCGATGGCGACGCTTTCATCATGTATCAGCGTTCCGGCCGCAGCCTGATCGCGCTCGGCGATCCGGTGGGCAATCCGGCCAAGGTGGAAGCGCTGACCTGGGCGTTCCGCGAACTGGCCGATCGCAGCAGTTGCTGGCCGGTGTTCTACCAGGTGTCGCCCGATCAGTTGCCGCTGTACCTCGATCTGGGCCTGTCGCTGGCCAAGCTCGGCGAAGAAGCGCGGGTGCCGCTGACCACCTTTTCGCTGGTCGGCTCCAAGCGCCAGAGCCTGCGCAACGAACATCGCCGTGCCCAGCGCGACGGCGCCAGCTTCGCGGTGCTGGCGCCGGCCGAAGTCGAAGCCAAGCTCGAAGAACTGCGGCGGATTTCGGACGACTGGCTGACCGGCAAATCGGTCGCCGAAAAAGGTTTCTCGGTCGGCCGTTTCGATCCCGAATACCTGAGCCGCTTCCACTGCGCCTGCGTGCTCCGGGACGGCCAGATCGTCGCCTTCGCCAATCTCTGGCTCGGCGCCGGGCGCGAAGAGATGTCGATCGATCTGATGCGCTACGGCCCGGCAGCGCCGAAGGGCGTCATGGATTACCTGTTCATCGAGCTGATGCTCTGGGGCAACGCGCAAGGCTATCGCTGGTTCAACCTCGGCATGGCGCCGCTGGCCGGCCTGGAAAACCATCCGCTGGCGCCGTTCTGGCACAAGCTCGGCCGCATCGTTCATCGCTACGGCGAGCCGTTCTACAACTTCAACGGCCTGCGGCGTTACAAGGAAAAGTTTCAACCTGAGTGGCGCCCGCGCTACCTCGCGTCACCGGGCGGCCTGGTGCTGCCCCGCGTACTTGTCGATACCGCTGCGCTGATCGCTGGCGGCATCAAGGAAGTCATCTGGAAGTCATGAAGCCACTGATCCACACCCTGGTCCTCGCGACGGCATTCGGCGCGATCGTCTCCGTTCCGGCATCGGCTGCCTCTAAAGCCCTTAAAGCGGCTGCGGCAGCTCCGGTTGTGGTGCCGGCCGCCGCCGTGCCGAGCGGCCCGGAAACCCTGAGCCACGGCATTTTCAAGGACGTGGTGATCCATCGCCCGGAAGGCACGCCGAAATCCTTCGTGCTGTTCCTGTCCGGTGATGGCGGCTGGGTCAGCCGTGATCGCGGCGGCCCGGCGGCGATGGTCCAGGCGCTGGTCGCCGATGGCGCGATGGTTGTGGCGATCAGCACGCCGCAGCTGATCAGCGCGCTGGAAGCCGATGGCGGCGAATGTGCGTACACGGTCGGCGATTTCGAGAACCTCAGCCACTTCGTCCAGGCCTGGGCGCGTCTGCCGACCTATCTGCAGCCGATCCTCGCCGGCCACGGCGCCGGCGCCACGCTCGCCTACGGCGTGCTCGCCCAGGCCGAGAAAGGCTCGTTTGCCGGCGCGGTCACCACCGCGTTCTGCCCGGATCTGAACCTGAAGAAGCCGTTCTGCGCCGGTAACGGTGCACGCATGGCGCCGCGCAGCGCCGACGGCGGCATCGAATTCCTGCCGACCCCCAAGCTGACCGCGCCGTGGCTGACCCTGCACGGCGAAATCGATCAGGTCTGCGATCTCGACAGCGTCAGCAAGTTCGTCGCCGGCAGCGACCAGGGTTCTCTGGTGTCGTTGCCGAAAGTCGGCCACGGCTTCACGTCGCCGGAGAACTGGATCGCCGCCTACCGCAAGAGCATCAATCAGCTGGAAACCGCGCAGGGCCGCAGCAGCGTGCCCCTGCCGCCGAGCGATCTGGGCGAGCTGCCGGTGATCGAAGTCGACGCCGATGTCCCGGCCACCGGCGCCGCCCAGCACGCCGACACCTTCGCGATCCTGATCTCCGGCGACGGCGGCTGGGCCGGCATCGACAAGGAAGTGGCCGGCTTCATCGCCGATGCCGGCATGCCGGTGATCGGCATCGACTCGCTGCGCTACTTCTGGAGCGAACGTACGCCGGAAGCCTTCGCCGCCGATCTCGACAAGATCATCCGCTACTACCGCCACTCGCTGAACCGCCCGAAGGTGCTGCTGATCGGCTACTCGCAAGGGGCGGACGTATTGCCGTTCGCGCTGAATCGCATGTCTGCGACCAGCCGCAGCGAAATCGCCTTGGTGGCGCTGCTCGGCCTCGCCGAACACGCCCAGTTTGAATTCCATCTGAGCAGCTGGGTCGGCAGCGTCGACGACGGCAAGCCGACGCGCCCGGAAGTGGCCCGTCTGCAGGCCTCATCGGCGAACCCGCCAATACTCTGTGCCTACGGCGAGGAAGACGAAGACTCGATCTGCGCCACGCTGGGCGGCCCGAAGATGTCGGTCCTCAAACTGTCCGGCGGCCACCACTTCGACGGCGAATACGAAATGCTCGCGGGCAAGCTGCTGGCGGCGCTGCCGGCCGGCAAGGCTGCGAGCGGGCGCTAGGCGTCGTCGGACAGCGCACTGACCATGACGTAGTAGCCGTCAGGATCACGCAAGGTGAATTCCTCAGTGCCCGTGTTCGGGTTCACCTGAGGCTCGTCTTCCAGCGCTGAAACCAGCGCCCGCGCCCGAGGCAAGGCCTCGGCAAAATCATCGACGCGGAAGAACAGCAGCAGACCGTTGCCTGGCTGTGCGCGATCCGGGCTGGTCAAGGATGGATGCTCGTGCGCGCCCCACTGATGCAGGCACAGCAGGACCGTTCCATCGGTATCGAGGATCTGCCCGAAGTAGTCATGGGCAGGCTGCGTGGCTGGCAGCCCCAGCAAGGTCTGATACCAGGCGTAACTGCGGGCAACGTCGGTGACGCCGATGATCGTCCAGGTGCGTTTCATGGCCTGATCCTGAGCTTGAATGGCTAGAGGGCGTTGCCGTAAACCGGCTCGCAGCGGATTTCGGTCTTGACCGAGTTCGCGATGAAGCACTCTTCATGCGCTTCGTGGTGCATCTGGTCGATGTCTTCCCGGCTTGGCAGCGGATCACCGGAGAAGTGAACCTCGGGCTTCAGCGTGACGACCGTCATCGCGAGCTTGCCGAGTTCATTCTTGGCCATGACGCCTACGGCCGTGTCCTGGTAGTGGTCGACGACGAACTTGCGCTTCGCCGCGATCGAGAGAAACCAGAGCATGTGGCAGCTGGAGAGCGAGGAGACGAAGGCCTCCTCCGGATCAACCGCCTTGGGATCGGAGTAAGGCACGGGAACCACCTGCGGCGACGAGGAGCCGGGAACATCGAGGCCGGCATCGAAACGCAGGATGTGGCGCCGGCTGTATCGGTTGTCGAGAAATTTCTGGTCGCCACGAGACCAGATCGTTTCAACGCTGTAGTGAGCCATCGATGCCCTCCAGCTGAGTCAGGAGCTTCGGCCGAGCTTGTGGGGGCGCGATCGCCCCTTGCTGAAGACGCTAACGCATCGAGACTGCAGCCGGAAAGCCGAAAGACGCTCAGCGCCGATGCACCAGCCGATACAACAGCGGCAGCACGAACAAGGTCAGTAAGGTCGAACTGAGGATGCCGCCGATCACGACAGTGGCCAGTGGTCGTTGCACTTCGGCACCGAGGCCGGTGTTCAAGGCCATCGGCAGAAATCCGAGCGACGCCACCAGCGCCGTCATCAGTACCGGCCGCAGCCTCAAGGACGCGCCTTCGATCAACGCCTCCTGCAGCGGCCGGCCTGCGCGGCGCAAGCCGTCGATGAAGCTGAGCAGTACCAGGCCGTTGAGGATTGCGACACCGGACAGCGCGATGAAGCCGACGCCTGCGGTGACCGAGAACGGCAGCCCGCGGACGATCAGGGCGAGCACGCCGCCGGTCAGCGCCAGCGGCACGCCGCTGAAGATCAGCAGCGCATCGCGCAGGCTGCCGAAGGCGATCAGCAGCAGCACGAAGATGGCGGCGAGGGTGATCGGCGCGATCAGCATCAGCCGCTGATTGGCCGAGATCAGTTGCTGATAAGTGCCGCCATAGGCCAGCCAGACGCCGGGCGGCAGGCGCAGCGTGTGGCTCAGCCGGGCGCGTACTTCGTCGACGAAGCCGCCGAGATCGCGGCCTTCGACATTGGCGGTAACGACGACGCGGCGCTTGCCGTTCTCGCGGGAAATCTGGTTCGGGCCAGTGCTCAAAGTCAGGGTCGCTACTTCGCCGAGCGGAATGGCACCGCCCCCCGGAAATGAACCTGGCAGGGCAATCGGCAGCCGTTCAAGCGCCCGCAGATCCTGGCGCAGTGCTTCCGGCAAGCGGATGACGATCGGCTGGCGACGATCGCCATCGATCAGATGACCGGCATCGAGCCCGGACAGCGCATTGGCGACGCTGCGCTGCAGGTCGCCGATGTTCAGACCGTAGCGATAGAGCAGCGCGCGCTTCGGCTCGATGTTCAGCAGCGGCAGGCCCTCGGTGGCTTCGCGCTTGACGTCGATCGCGCCGGGTACTGCCGCGAGCAGGGTTTCGACCTGCGCGCCAAGGCGGTTCAGGGTGTCCAGATCGTCACCGTGGATCTTCACCGCCAGCGCGCTCTTGACGCCGGACAGCAGTTCGTTGATCCGCAGCGCCACCGGCTGCGAGAACTCGGTGACCGTGCCGGGCAGGGTTGCCGCCGCGGCTTGCAGTTCCCGCAGCAGTTGCGCCTTCGGCTTGGCCGGGTCGGGCCATTCGGCGCGCGGTTTCATCAGCACATAGGTTTCGCCTTCGCCGGGCGCGGTCGGGTCGATGGCGATCTCGGTGGTGCCCATGCCGGCAAACACGCGGCGCACTTCCGGCACCGCGGCCAGCACCCGATCCAGCTCCTTTTCGAGCGCCAGGCCCTGGCTCAGGCTGGTGCCGGGAATGCGCCGGACCTCGATCAGCACATCGCCTTCGTCGAGCGAGGGAATGAACTCGCTGCCGAGTCGGGTGGCCAGTCCGCCGCTGATGATCACCAGCGCCAGTGCCACCAGCAGCACCGGCAGTGGATGGCGCAGTGCGCTGCCGAGCAGTGCTGCATAGCTGCGACGCAGGCGCCGGGTCATCCCGGCTTCGTGTTCGGCCCCGGCGCGCTTCAGCGCGATGGCGACGGCGGCCGGCACGAACGTCAGGCTGAACAGGAGGGCTGCGACCAGCGCCATCATCACGGTCAGCGCCATCGGCTGGAACAACTTTCCCTCGGCACCCTGGAACGCGAAGATCGGCAGGTAGACCAGGGTGATGATCGCCACACCGAACAGGCTGGGCCGGATCACTTCACGCGCTGCTTCATAGGCGAGCGCACGGCGCTGCCCATCGCTCAGCGGGCCTTGCGCTTGAGCTTGTGCCAGCCGCCGCGTGCAGTTCTCGACGATGATCACCGCGCCATCGACGATCAGGCCGAAATCCAGCGCGCCGAGCGACATCAGATTGGCGCTGACACCCAGCTCGACCATGCCGGTGACGGTCATCAGCATCGCCAGCGGAATCACCGCCGCGGTGATCAGTGCGGCTCGCAGATTGCCGAGCATCAGGAACAGCACGACGATCACCAGCGCGGCCCCTTCGAGCAGATTGGTGCGCACGGTCGCGATGGTCTGATCGACCAGCGCGCTGCGGTCGTACAGCGGTTCGATGGTCACGCCCTTCGGCGCGCCGGCGCGGATCGCGTCGAGCTTGGCGGCGGCGGCGCGGGCAACGGTCCGGCTGTTCTCGCCGAGCCGCATGATCACCGTGCCGATCACCGTTTCCTGGCCGTCGATCAGCGCCGCGCTGGTGCGCAGCGGCACGCCCGGTGTCACCTCGGCGACATCGGCCACCCGCACCGGCACGCCGCCGTGCCGGGCAACCACGACATCGGCAATGTCGCGCGCTGTTTTCAACAGACCGGGCACGCGGATCAGCAC
>NZ_JAHFRY010000131.1:6956-13625 GCF_023266035.1 Nevskia sp. | reverse complement strand
CGGTATCTGGCGTTTCAACGCCGATCCGGCCGCATCCGCTCAAGCCGCGAGCTTTGCCAAGGCCGATGGCCGCATGCTGGTGGCGGATGTCGAAGGCCTGGCGCTGGCACCCGGTAGTGGTCGCGACGACGGCTACCTGATCGCCTCCAGCCAGGGTGATTCGGCCTATGCGATCTACCAGCTTGTCGACGGCACCGCCGTCGGACGCTTCAAGATCAGCGACAACGGTGCCGGCATCGGCGGCACCTCGGATACCGACGGCATCGAACTGGCGCTCGGCGATTTCGGCAAGGGCTTCCCCGGTGGCCTGTTCATCGCTCAGGACGGCGACAACGCGCCGCAGTCGCAGAACTTCAAGCTGGTTTCCTGGGCCGAGGTGCTGCGCAGGCTCAAGCCCGGTTCCTAGGCGTCGTTACAGCAGCGGCAGCTTGGCCACCAGTTCTAGTACCCGGCGCTGGCGAGCCTCGGGCTCGGTGATTGCTGCCACCTCGTCGACCATGTCACGGCTCAGCTGCGGCGCGAACTCGGTGATGAAATCGGCCATGTAGCCGCGCAGGAACATGCCCTGACGGAAGCCGATGTGGGTGGTGCTGCGCTCGAACAGATGATCGGCCGGCAGGTGGACAAGGTCGCTATCGAGGATCGGGTCATAGGCCATCGAGGCGACGATGCCGACACCCAGCCCCAGTCGCACATAGGTCTTGATGACGTCGGCATCGACGGCCGTCAGCACCACGTCCGGCTTCAGGCCGCGGGCGCTGAACGCCTGGTCGAGCTTCGAGCGACCGGTGAAACCGAAGGTGTAGGTGATCACCGGATGTTCGACGATCGCTTCCAGCGTCATTTCCAGTGGCTTGTCGCGATAGCGCAGCGCCAGCGGATGCGTCGGTGCCACCAGCACGCTGCGGTTCCAGTGGTAACAGGGCAGCATCACCAGTTCATCGAAGAGTTCCAGCGCTTCAGTGGCGATGGCGAAATCGGCCGAGCCGTCGACCGCCATCTTGGCAATCTGCGGCGGGCTGCCTTGATGGAGATGCAGGGTGACGTGCGGATAGCGTTCGCGAAACCGCTGGATCACCGGCGGCAGCGCGTAGCGCGCCTGGGTATGGGTGGTGGCAATGCTCAGCTCGCCCTTGTCAGTCTGGCGAAACTCCTCGGCGATGTTGCGGATGTTGTCCGCTTCCAGCAGCAGCCGCGCCGTGTATTCGAGGATGCGCTGGCCGGCCGGGGTGATCTCGACCAGATGCTTGCCGTTGCGCACGAAGATGTCGACACCGAGTTCGTCCTCGAGCAGGCGTACCTGCTTCGATACGCCGGGCTGCGAGGTGAACAGTGCGTCCGCCGCAGCCGTGACATTGAGTCCGCGCTTGGCGACTTCCTGGATGTAGTGCAGCTGTCGCAGTTTCATGGAACGATCTCTTTATTCCGATGCGTTCTGAAAGAATACCAATTGCTTCTTTGGTCGTGCGCAGTCTTAGTCGATACCGTGCCGTCCTCATTCCCGGATCATCTATGGACTTGCTAGGCAACGGACTCGGTTTTTCCATCGCAGGGCTCGTTGTCGGCACGGCGGTTGGCGCGACCGGTGTTGGCGGTGGCTCGCTGATGACGCCGATCCTGATCCTGTTCTACGGCATCTCGCCGGCGCTCGCGGTCGGCACCGATCTGCTCTACGCCTCGATCAGCAAATCCTTCGGCGTACTGCTGCACGGCCGCAACGGCTCGCTGGATTGGGCGATCGTCGGCTGGCTGTCGGTCGGCAGCGTGCCGGCGGCCTTGCTGACTCTGGTGATGCTCGACCAGATCGGCAGCAGCGCCGAACTGGACCGGCTGATCAAGCTGACCCTGTCCGCCGCCGTGATCGTCACCGCGCTGTTCACCCTCTGCCAGGAACTGCTGGCCTCGCGGCTGCACATGGATCAGGTGCGCGCGGAACTGCCGCCAGCCACTCAGCGCGCCCTGACCGTCGCGGCCGGCGTGCTGATCGGCACGGTGGTGACCATTTCCTCGGTCGGCGCCGGCGTCATCGGCATGATGATCCTGCTGCTGCTGTACCCGAAGCACGCGCCGATCCGCATCGTCGGCAGCGATCTCGCCCACGCCGTGCTGATCACCGCGATCGCCGGCGCCGGCCATGCGCGCATGGGTTCGGTCAATTACGAATTGCTCGGCTGGCTGCTGCTCGGTGCCTTGCCCGGCATCTGGATCGGCAGCCGGCTCGGCTTCCGCATGAACCCGCGCAGCTTGAAGCGGGCGATCGCCGGCATCCTGATCGTGGTCGGCTCGATGACCTTGTGGAAGACGCTGAACGCACCGACACCGGCGGCTGCAGCAAGCCAGTCGTCAACCGTCACGCACTGAGCGTCGCCTCGGCCAGTGCGCGGCTGCGGATCGGGCGTCACAATTGCGCCGTTCCTGCTCGCCTGAACCCATGTCCCAAAAGCCTGACGCTGCTGGTTCCCTGCCGAAGTACTTTCCGATCACGCTGCGCCTCGACGACGCCCGCGTGCTGGTGGTGGGCGGCGGCGAGATCGCGGCGCGCAAGCTGCGCCTGCTGCTGAAAGCCGGGCCGCGTGCCGAGATCGTCGCCCGTGAGCTGAATCCCGAACTGGCCGCGCTCTGTGCCATCGGTACGATCACGCATCTGGCGACCGAGTTCGATGTGGCGCAGTTGACCGGCGCGCGGCTGGTGATCGCCGCCACCGATGACAAGGCGCTCAATCGCGTCGTCGCCGCCGAGGCCACCGCGCGCGGCATCCTGGTCAATGCCGTCGACGATCCCGAGCCTTCGACCTTCATCACGCCGGCGATCATCGAACGCCCGCCGTTGACCATCGCCATTTCCACCGGTGGTGCCGCGCCGGTCGTTGCCCGCCGCCTGCGCGAGCGCATCGAAGCCGAGTTGCCGCAGAACTACGGCGCGCTGGCGGCCTACACGCAGAGCCGTCGCGATCGAGTCAAGACTGCGCTGGAAGGCCCGGCGCGGCGTGTGCTGTGGGAACGCTTTCTCGACAGCCCCGGCGCCGAAGCGGTGCTGCGTGGTGACGAAGCGGCCGCCGATGCCGTGCTCGAAGCCCTGCTGGCCGACCAGCGCCCGCTTGGCGAGGTCTATCTGGTCGGCGCCGGGCCCGGCGATCCCGATCTGCTGACCTTCCGCGCGCTGCGCCTGATGCAGCAGGCCGATGTCGTGCTCTACGACCGTCTGATCGGCGCCGGCATTCTCGATCTGGTGCGCCGCGATGCCGAGCGGGTGTTCGTCGGCAAGCGTCGCAACCAGCATACGGTGCCGCAGGACGAGATCAACGAGGAACTGGTACGGCTCGCTCAGCAGGGCAAGCGGGTGCTGCGCCTGAAAGGCGGCGATCCCTTCGTGTTCGGCCGTGGCGGCGAAGAGATCGAACGCCTGGCCGCGGCCGGCATTCCATTCCAGGTCGTCCCCGGCATCACCGCCGCCAGCGGCTGCTCGACCTACGCGGGAATCCCGCTGACCCATCGCGACTACGCGCAGGCCTGCATCTTCGTCACCGGCCATCCGCGTGCCGACGGCCAGCTGACCTTGCCCTGGGACGCGCTGGCGCGGCCCGGCCAGACGATCGCGATCTATATGGGCCTGGGCTCGCTGGCGATGCTCTGCGCCAAGCTCGTCGAGCACGGCCTGCCGGCGGACTGGCCGGCGGCGCTGATCGAAGAAGGCACCTCGGCGAATCAGCGGGTGATCGCCTCGACACTCGGCAAGCTGCCGGGCGAAGTCGCTGCCGCCGAGATCAAGGGCGCCAGCCTGGTGATCGTCGGCGAGGTGGTGAAACTGCGCGAGCGCCTGGCCTGGCGCTAGCGCCAACTCCCGTCATTCCCGCGCAGGCGGGACCGATTCGCCGGGAGCGAATCTGAGCGCGAGCCTGCGGAGCAGGTTGAGTGCAGGGATGCGCTCAACAATCCAGTTATCGGTTGCCAGCGGCGCTCTAAGGTCAAAACTGGATCTCCGCCTTCGCGGGGATGACAGTGTTCTAGATGTCCTTGGAAGCGCTCTAATGTCTGATCAGGGAATCAGCACGATCTTGCCGGTCACCTTGCGGGCCTGCATGTCGCGCATCGCATCGGCGGCGTCGGCCAGCGGATAGGCCTTCGAGATGTAGGGCGTAAGCCGGCCGGCGGCGATCCAGGCGAACAGCTCGGCGAAGTTTTCGGCGTTGACCTTCGGCTCGCGGACGATGAAGCCGCCCCAGAACACGCCGAGCGCGGCGGCGCCTTTCAGCAGCAGGCGGTTCATCGCGATTTCCGGAATGCTGCCGGCCGCGAAGCCGACCACCAGATAACGGCCGCACCAGTTGATCGCCGAGAAGCAGTCCTGCGCCAGCTCGCCACCGACCGGATCGTAGATCACGTCGGCGCCCTGGCCCTTGGTCAGCTTCTTGACCGCTTCCTTGAGGCTTTCTTTCGAGTAATCGATGACTTCATCGGCGCCCTGTTCGCGGCACAGCGCAAGCTTTTCGGCACTCGATGCGGCGGCGATCACGCGCGCGCCCATCAGCTTGCCGATCTGCACCGCAGCGAGGCCGACGCCGCCGGCTGCGCCGAGCACCAGCAGGGTTTCGCCCGGCTTCAAGCTGCCGCGCTGCTTCAGCGCGTGGATGGTGGTGCCATAGGCCAGCGCGAAGCCGCCGGCGATCGACAGATCGAAATCGGCCGGCAGTTTCAGCAGACCGTCGGCATTGGCGTTGACTTCCTCGGCATAACCGCCGATCGGCACGATCGCCGCGACTCGATCACCAACGACGACGTTGCTGACCTTGGCGCCGATCGCCGTCACCGTGCCAGCCACTTCAGCGCCCGGCGTGAATGGTGGCGTTGCTTTGAACTGGTACTTGCCGGCGATCTGCAGGATGTCCGGGAAATTGATGCCGGCCGAGGCGACGCGGACTCTTACCTCGTTCGGGCCGGGCGGCGCCAGGTTCACGTCTTCGAGAGACAGGGTTTCCGGGCCGCCGAGCTGCTTGCAGACAATCGCTTTCATGGGACGTGGTTTCGAGTTCGTGAACGGGGCGAACCGACCGCGGCTAAGCCGATCGATCTCAACTAATGGGGAGCGTGCGGCTGCGAGTGATCGTGGCCGTGATGACGCAGCTGGTAATTGCGCAGATGGGCGATGGCCAGCATCACCGCGCCGATCACCGTCAGCACGCGCTCGCCATGGGCGTCGATCAAACCGGTCTGGATGCCGAACGCGGCGAACACCATCAGGATCAGGCCGACGATGCCCAGCCCGGCGACCAAGTTGTCGCGATGCCGGCGCCAGCCCCAGCCGAGCGCGATGACGCTGGTCGGCACCGCGCCGAGCAGCAGCCATTGGTGGAAGCGTTCATCGGCGACCAGGCTCGATGCCGCCAGCGGCAGTGCAGCTACCAGCAGCGGCAGCGCCAGACAGTGAATCAGGCACAGCCCTGACAGCAGCATCGCCACCGCATCGAGCCCGCGGACGGGCGGTTCGGCGACAGTGGCAGAAATATTGTTTGGACGATTCATCGGGGGCGAAGATTAGCATCCGGCTGCGGCGTGAAGCCGCAGCCGGATGTCAGCTGCGGCTCAGATGGCGAGCCTGAAACCCAGGAACACCGAAGCGCCCGGCAGCGGCGCCACATCCTTGATGAATGAGGTTGCCCGGCGGGCATCGTCGTCGAGCAGGTTGCGGCCGCGGAGGTAGACCTCGCTGTCCGACAAGGCCTTTTCGCTCAGGCGGAAGCCGTAGGCGGCGGTGAAGCCGAGCATGTTGTAACCACCGGTCTCGGTTTCCAGCGAGGCGATGTCGTCCTGCTTGAACACGCGGGTGTAGTCGACACTGAGGCTGTAATGGCGGTATTTGCCGTCTAACCCTAAGCCGAAACGGGCCGGCGTGACTCGCGGCAGCTTGCTGCCGTTGTTCAGCTCGCCGATCACCTTGTCGCCGAAGCTGCGGACGCTCAACGTGTACGGCGACTGGATCAGCAGATAGCTGGCCTGTCCTTCAATGCCGTAGAAGCGGGTGTTGGCCTGCAGGTAGTTGACCAGGCGGATCTCGCTGTCGGGATTGAAGCTGCCGTCGCTGTCGACCCGGTCGGCGATGCCATCCGAATTCGGCGTGCCGCTGCCATCGGCGTTCAGGCCCTGATCGTTCTCGGCCAGATAGAGGTAGTTGTTGATGCTGTTGTAGTAGACGTTGCCTTCCCAGCTGAGCCGCTGGTCGTGGTGATCGAGGCCAATCTCGAAGTTGTTGGCGGTTTCGATCCTGGCGTCATTCAGGCCGCGCTCGAAGGTCGCCGTGGCGCCGTGCGGGCCGAACGAGTACAGCTCTTCCGGTACGGGCGAGCGCTGGGCATGGCTGTAGTACAGCTTCAGGTGGTAGTCCTTGGCCAGGTTGAAGATCGAGCCGAGCGACGCGCTGACCGGCGTGAAATTGCGATTCGGCAGCTCCGCGCCTTGTTCCGGCTTGTTGGTGTCGCGCTCGATTCTGACGCCGGCTTCGAGCTTGCCGTAGGCCCAGGGCCGTTCCTCGATCAGGAAAGCACCGAGTTGCAGCGTGTGGGTCGGCGGCACGAAGCCTTCCTCACCGACACCGGCGAAGCGGCGGAAATCGTGCTGCACGCCGAACACGCCGCGCCAGCCGAGGATCGGCGCGTGAACCACTTCGATGCGCTC
>NZ_JAHFRY010000131.1:0-6946 GCF_023266035.1 Nevskia sp. | reverse complement strand
CTCGCCCGGGCCTTCGAACTCGATGTGCGTGTAGCTGTTGTAGGCGCCGCGAATCTTGATCGAATCGATACCCGGCAGCGGCTTGTTGAGGATGCCCTGAGCGTCGTAGCGGGTCTGGTCGAGATCGATGAACGCGGTTTCCTCGGCCGGCAGACCGTAGACGGTGTTGAAGGTGCTGACCGCGAACGACAGCGAATTGCCGCCGTCGATATAGCCGTAGGACAACGCGCCGGACTGCGCCTGCGAACGGCTGTTGGCGAGAGTGCCCTGACTGCCGCTGCCATCGACATTGGCGCTGCCGGGGATGTCGTATTCCTCGGATTTGCGGGCGCTGGCATCGAGATGGAACTGGCTGTGGCCGATGCCGTAGCCGATCTCGGTGGTGCCGTTGCGGGAATCGCCGTTGCTGCCGTATTCGGCATCAAGGCTGCCGTGCAGGCCATCGGTGACATCGACCGGCAGCCGGTCGTTGATGACGTTGACGATGCCGCCCGAAGCGCGGCTGCCGTAGAGCAGGGTCGCCGGGCCTTTCAGCACTTCGATCTGTCGGGCGTGGGCGGTATCGATGCCGACCGCGTGATCGGGGCTGACATCGGAAACATCGAGCGAGCCGATGCCATTCTCGAGGATGTCGACTCTCGGCCCAGCCTGGCCGCGGATCACCGGGCGCCCGGCACCGGGGCCGAAATCGGTGGTCGAGATGCCGGGTTCGTTCTCCAGCGTTTCGCCGATGGTGGCGGCCCGCTTGCGGTCCAGCTCGGCGCCGGACAGCACGGTGGTCGGCTGCACCAGTTCATCGGCGGTCTTGCCGAGCGGATTGGCGCGGACGGTGACGGTATCGAGTTCGACGGCGGCTTTCGGATCGTCATCGGCGTGCGCCACGTACGGAAAGGCGACGACGGCGGCGATCAGCGGCAGCAAACGGGGCAGGGCAACAGCAGCACGGCCATGGCGGCCATGCGGGTACGAAATAGTCATGGAAATCCTCGCAGCAAACGGAACGGGCACGGGCCACGAGGCCCGCGCGGGGTCAGCAGTTCGTCAGGCGAGGTGCAGCGGTGGTCCGCGCGGCGGCGGGCGATACAGCGGTTGCAGCGCCGGCAGGGCGACGATGGCCTGCACCGGAGCTTCGATACGCAGCGGCAGCAGCGCGATCGGCATTTCAGCCGCCGGTGGCGGTGCCGCGGCATGGCTGGCGACGCAGATTTCGCAGGCGACCAGTTCATCGCCGGGCGTCAGCGCGTGCTGGGTGCCATGAACGACCGTCAGCCACTGCCCGACCAGGAAGGTCAGCGCCAGCAGCCAGAGATGGGTCGTTCGTTTTTGCGTCATGTCAGCGATGAAGCGAGCGGGCGAATCGTACGACATTCGCGCGGCCTGGCGGCGCTTGGCTGCTCGCGGCCTTACCAGTCCAACTTGTAGCCGACGCCGTAGATCGAGCGGATCAATTCCTGCTCGGGGCTCGCCGCGTCGAGCTTGCGGCGCAGGTTCTTGATGTGGCTGTCGACGGTGCGATCGGTGACGATCCGGTGATCGGTGTAGAGCTTGTCGAGCAACTGATCGCGCGAGAACACGCGGCCCGGCGCATCGGCCAGGGTCTTCAGCAGACGGAACTCGACCGGCGTCAGCTGCAAGGACTGGCCGCGAAATTCAGCGGTGTAGCGGGCTTCGTCGATGCGCAGCACCTGTGCCAGTTCGTTGCTTGCTGCGCGCGTTTCGCCAGCGCCCGAATCGGCATCGGAGCGGCTGCGGCGCAGGATCGCCCGCACCCGCGCCACCACTTCGCGCGGGCTGAACGGCTTGCAGATGTAGTCGTCGGCGCCGAGTTCCAGGCCAAGCAGGCGATCGATCTCTTCGACTCGCGCGGTGACCATGACGATCGGCAGGTCGCTGAAGCTGCGCAGTTCGCGGCAGACCTCGAGGCCATCCTTGCCGGGCAGCATCAGGTCCAGCAGCACCAGGGCCGGATTGAGCAGGCGCGCGCGCGCCGCGACCTCGCGGCCATCGGCGCAGATGTCGGTGCGATAGCCTGCGGCTTTCAGATAGTCGGCCAGCAGGGCGGCGAGCTTCGGTTCGTCCTCGACGATCAGCACCAGCGGCGCAGTAGCTTCGACAGGGCTCACGTTCAGATGCCGGGCACGGCCAGCGGCAGGCGCAGGCGCAGGCTCAGCCGCAGGCCGCCGAGCGGCGAGGCCGCAGCAGTCAAGCTGCCGCCATGCGCTTCGGCGATCTTGGCGCTGATCGCCAGGCCCAGGCCGGCACCGCCGGTGGCGCGATTGCGCGAGGTCTCGACCCGGTAGAAGCGGTCGAACAATTTCGGCAGCGCGTCCGCGGCCACGCCGGGCGCGGAGTCATCGAACTGCAGCAGCAGCTCCTTGCCGTCGATACGCGCTTCAAGCCGCAGGCGACCGCCAGAGTCCGTATAGCGCAGGCTGTTCTCAAGCAGATTGCCGAGCAGCTGGCCGAGCCGTCCTTCGTCGGCCAGTACCATCACCGGCTCATCGGGCAAGTGCAGTTCCAGGGCGATGTCGTGCTGCGCGAGGCGCTCGCGGTAGGGATGCACGGCGTCGCGCAGCACCTCGATGACATCGCTGTCGCTCATCCGATAGCTGAGCGCGCCGACATCGGCGAGCGATAGTTCGTAGAGATCGTTGACCAGCTTGCCGAGGATCGCCGTTTCCGCCTGCAGCGAACGGATCGATTCCGGCGTCAGCGCGCGCACGCCGTCTTCCAGCGCTTCCAGTTCGCCGCGCAACACCGACAGCGGCGTGCGCAGCTCGTGCGAGACATCGGCCATGAACGCCCGGCGCATCTTTTCGTTCTGCTTCAGCGCGTGGGCGAGGCGGTTGAAGTCTTCGGCGAGCTGGCCCAGTTCGTCACCCGAGCCGGCTTCGACGCGCTCGTCGTAGTGGCCCGCCGCCAGCGCGTGCGTGCCCCGCGCAATGCGCTTCAGCGGCGCCAGGAACACCCGAGCCAGCAGCACGGCGACCAAGGCCGCCAGCAGGATCGCCAGCGCGCCGATCACCCAGCTCGCCCACAGCTGCTGCTGCGCGAAGCGATGCGCCGCCGCCGTGCTGACGTTCTGGAACGGCACCAGCGCCACCCAGCCGATGGTGCGGCCATCGACCTGCACCGGCCGGAACAAGGCATCGGCACCGACCTGCGAATTGCCAGCGATGAACTGGCGCTGCTCATCGAGCAACGCCAGGCGCAGGTTGACGCCGGTCAGATCGGATTGTGGTGGCGGCGGGCCGGGTGGGCGAGGGGTCGGCGGTGATGCGCTGGATGGCGCGCGGTCGCGATCGCCGTCATCGCTGCCGCAGTCGCCATCGGTTGCCGCCTGATTGCGGCTGAGGCCGCCCGGACGCAGCAGGCGAAACCACTGGCGCGGATTGTCGCGAAAGCAGTGCCAGCCACCCTGCGCCTGCCAGGTGCTGCCCAGTGCCGGCAGCAGCGCTTCCATGCGCTCGATGCCCTGATCGTTGAGGTAGCCGAGAAAGCCGCGATTGAAGGTCAACCGCGACGCCATGCCCATGGCCATCGCCACCAGCACGCTGCTGGTGAGAATGGCGAGGAACAGCTTGGCGGTGATGCCCGGCTTGAACATGGCGCACGGCGGACGGAAGAAGGCGCCTATTTCCGCCCCGCGACCGGCAAATCACAAGGGCAGTGCGAGCGATTCCACGAGAACTCCATGATTCGAATCATGGCGGGCCAGCTGTAGGGCGGCCCACGGCCGCCGGCATCCTTGTTCGATGAGAACGCGTGGGGGCGTGGCCCGCCCCACGACTATCTCCATGCTCTCTACATAGTCGCTGCACATTCGCCCCGCACAGTGCAGCCCTAGCCCGGTACAGACCGTGCTCCTGATTCCTTCCCGACGTTCGATCCCAAGGCTGGCCTGATCATGACCGCATCCACCACCGTTCCACCGCGTCGCCGTCGTCGCAAATGGGGGCTCGCTGTGCTCGCGCTGCTGCTGGTCATCGCCGTGGCCGGCGTGGTCTGGCAGCGTGGCAAGGCGGCCGATCCGATGGCCAACCTCCGCTTCGCCACGGTGGAGAAGGGCGATCTGGAAAAGACCGTGACCGCGGTCGGCTCGCTGAAGGCCAAGGATTACGTCGATGTCGGCACCCAGGTGTCCGGCCGGGTGCTGAACATTCACGTCGAGATCGGTGACAAGGTCGCCAAGGGCGAACTGATCGCCGAGATCGATCCCACGGTCTACGCCTCCACGGTCGCCAAGGATCGCGCGAATCTGGACAACCTCAAGGCCCAACTCGCGCAGCGCGGCGCCGAACTGGCGCTGGCCGATCAGCAGGCTGCCCGCAATGGCCGCCTTGCCGAGGGCAACGCGGTGAGCCAGGACGTGGTCCAGCAGGCCGAAGCATCCGCCCGTGTAGCTGCCGCGGCGGTGAATTCGGTGAAGGCGCAGATCAAGGCCGCCGAGGCGACCCTGGAAGGCGATCTCGCCAATCTCAACTTCACCAAGATCTACGCGCCGATGGACGGCACCGTGGTCGTCCAGGACACCCGCAAGGGCCAGACCGTGAACTCGGTGCAGTCGGTCGCGGTGATCGCGCAGGTTGCCAATCTCGACGTGATGACGGTCTGGGCGCAGGTCGCCGAGGCCGATGTCACCAATATCCGCCCGGACATGCCGGCCTACTTCACGACGCTGGGCGCGCCCGAGCGGCGCTGGGAAGGCAAGGTGCGCCAGGTGCAGCCGACGCCGACCACGACCAACGACGTGGTGCTCTACAACGTGCTGGTCGATGTCGATAACCACGAACGCGCGCTGCTGCCGGCGATGACCGTGCAGGCCTTCTTCGTGCTGGCCGCGGCTCACGATGCCGTGGTGGTGCCGCTCGGCGCGCTCAAGCCTGATCCCGATGCACGCACGTTCCGTGGTGGGCCCGGCGGCGCACCCGGCATGGGCGCCGGTGGCGAGCGCAGGAAGCGTGATCGCAGCGGTGGCAAGCCGGGCGAAGCGTTCAACGCGGCTCCCGCTGCTGCACCCGCTGAAGGCAAGGCTGAAGGCGCCCCGCCGGCCCTCGCAGAAGCCAAACCCGAGGCCACGCCTGAAGTTGCTGCGGGCGAGCCGGGGCGATCCAGCGATCGTCCCGTGCGGCGCGGCAAGCCGTATCGCGTGCAGGTGAAAACCGCCAATGGTGTCGAGTGGCGCCAGGTGAGAGTCGGCCTCGCTACCCGTACCGATGCCGAAGTGCTGTCCGGCCTGGAAGTCGGCGAAGAGATCGTCGTCGGCGAGAAGGGCGCATTGCCGGCCGCCGGCAGCGCCCGCGCGGCACCGCGCATGCCGGGCGGCGCCGGTCCGCGCCTGTGAGCACCGCTACCGAGATTCCACTGCTGCAACTGGAGCAGGTCGCCAAGATCTACGCCGGTGGCGATGGCGCCGAAGTGCGCGCGCTCGACGGCATCAGCTTGTCGATCGGCGCCGGTGAATTCGTCGCGATCATGGGTCAGTCCGGCTCCGGCAAGTCGACCCTGATGAACGTGCTCGGCTGTCTCGACACGCCGACCCGTGGCCGCTACCAGGTGCGCGGCATCGATGTCGCAACACTCAGTAAGGACGAGTTGGCAGCGCTGCGCCGCGACTGCTTCGGCTTCGTGTTCCAGCGCTACAACCTGATGACCACGATCACCGCGGCCGAGAACGTCGAGCTGCCGGCGATCTACGCCGGTGCCGCCAAGGCGCAGCGGGTACAGCGGGCGGCGGCACTGCTCGGTCAGCTGGGTCTGGGCGAACGCCTGGGCCACAAGCCGAACCAGTTGTCCGGTGGCCAGCAGCAGCGCGTGTCGATCGCTCGTGCATTGATGAATGGTGCCGACGTCATCCTCGCCGACGAACCGACCGGCGCGCTCGACAGCAAGAGCGGCGAAGAAGTGCTGGCCCTGCTCAGCCGGCTGCATGGCGACGGCCACACGATCATCCTGATCACTCACGATGCCAAGGTGGCCGCGCACGCCGAGCGGATCATCCAGATCAGCGATGGCCGCATCACCGAAGACAGCGGCAGCCGTGGCCGGGCCGCAACCCTGCGTGCGCTGAACACCGATCGTCGTCATCCGCACTGGCTGCCGGATCTCGGCGAGGCGGTGAAGATGGCGCTGCACTCGCTGCGCGGCAACCTGTTCCGTTCGGCCTTGACCCTGCTCGGCGTGGTCATCGGCGTGGCTGCCGTGGTGACCATGCTGGCGATCGGCAATGGCAGCAAGGCGCAGGTGATGAAGAGCATCGAATCGATGGGCAGCAACCTGCTGCTGGTGCAGCCGGGCGCGCCCGGCACCCGACCCAGCGGCGAGCTGGCGATGCTCAAGGAAACCGATGCCGAGGCCATCGAAGCACTCGATGGTGTGCAGGCGGTATCGCCGCAGCGGCAATCCCGGCAGACGCTGCGCTACGGCAACATCGACTACAAGAGCAACGTCACCGGCGTCTGGCCGACCTGGACCCAGATGCAGGACTGGAAGCTGTCCGAAGGCGTGTTCGTCAGCGATGACGATGTGAAGACCTACGCGCCGGTGATCGTGCTCGGCACCACGGTGGCGCGAAATCTGTTCCCGGATCTCGCGTCGCCGATCGGTCTGTATGTGCTGGTCGGCAAGGTGCCGTTCCAGGTCGTCGGCGTGCTCGCCAGCAAGGGTGCCAACGCCTTCGGTTCGGACATGGACGACGTCGCCGTGATTCCGCTGTCCACCGGCTTCGCGCGGGTGTTCGGCAAGCGCTTTCTCGGCACCATCAACGTCAAGCTGGCCAGCGCCGATGTCGCTGATAGCACGGAGGCCGCGATCACCGAACTGCTGACGGCACGCCACGGCACCATCGATTTCCAGGTGCGCAGTACCACCTCGCTGATGGAGATGGCGACCACCACGCAGAACACGCTGACCCTGCTGCTCGGCTCGGGGGCGTTCATTTCCTTGC
>NZ_JAHFRY010000130.1 GCF_023266035.1 Nevskia sp. | reverse complement strand
ACCGGGGTGCGCCCTGGCGCCGCAGATTTGACGCTAGAACAGTTCTTGCACCCACCCCTTCGAGGGCGTGCTGCAAAGGCGTCCTCCTTTTTCCGGAGGACCGATGCCGATCGCGATCACCAACCTGCTGCAGTCGCTGCGTGGCCCTGACAGTGCCGCGCGAGGCCTGGGCGCACCGCTGCTGCTGCTGATCGTGCTGGCGATGATCGTGGTGCCGCTGGCGCCGTTCGTGCTCGATCTGCTGTTCACTTTCAACATCGCCCTGTCGATCATCATCCTGCTGGCCGTCGTCTACGTGATGCGGCCGCTGGAATTCAGCGCCTTCCCGACCGTGCTGCTGCTGGTCACCTTGCTGCGGCTGGCGCTGAACGTCGCTTCCACGCGTGTCGTGCTGCTGCACGGCCATCAGGGCGGGGCAGCAGCCGGGCACGTCATCGAAGCCTTCGGCAACTTCGTGATCGGCGGCAATTACGCGATCGGCTTCATCGTGTTCGTGATCCTGACCCTGATCAATTTCATGGTCGTCACCAAGGGTGCGGAGCGGGTTTCCGAAGTCTCTGCGCGCTTCGTGCTCGATGCCCTGCCGGGCAAGCAGATGGCGATCGACGCCGACATGAATGCCGGTTTGTTGACACGCGACGAGGCCAAGGCGCGGCGTGAGGAAGTTCGTGAGGAAGCGGACTTCTACGGCTCCATGGACGGTGCCTCGAAGTTCATTCGTGGCGATGCCATCGCCGGCATCATGATCCTGTTCATCAACATCATCGGCGGCCTGTTCATCGGCACGCTGAACCATGGCCTCGGCATCGGCGAGGCGCTGAAGAACTACACCTTGCTGACCATCGGCGATGGCCTGGTCGCGCAGATTCCGTCCTTGCTGATGTCGACCTCGGTGGCGATCCTGGTCACCCGCATGTCCAAGGCCGGGCAGATGGGTACGCAGGTGATCAGCCAGGTATTCGCCGAGCCGAAAGTGCTCGCCGTCACGGCTGGCGTGCTCGGCCTGGTCGGCATCATTCCAGGCATGCCGAACGGCGTGTTCCTGTGCCTGGCGGCGATCTGCGGCGGCGCTGCCTACATGACGGCGCAGCGGACCAAGCAGAAGGCGAGGGCAGTCAAGAACGCGCCGCCGCCGGCTGCCGCAGCACCGGCCGAACTCGGCTGGGACGATGTTCTGCAGGAAGATCCGCTCGGCCTCGAAGTCGGCTACCGGCTGGTGCCGCTGGTCGATGCCAAGCAGGGCGGCGAGCTGATGGCGCGGATCAAGGGCGTGCGCAAGAAGCTGACTCAGGAACTCGGTTTCCTGGTCCAGCCGGTGCACATCCGCGACAACCTCGAACTGGCGCCCAGCGCTTACCGCATCACCTTGCACGGCGTGCCGGTGGCCAGCGGCCAGGTCTATCCGGATCGCGACATGGCACTGAATCCGGGCCGGGTGTTCGGCACCGTCGAAGGCATCGCCACCAAGGATCCGACCTTCGGTCTCGATGCCGTGTGGATCGAACGCGGCGCTCGCGATCACGCCCAGACGCTCGGCTACACGGTGGTCGATCCGGCCACCGTGGTGGCCACCCATCTGTCGCAGATCGTCAAGGACCACAGCCACGAACTGCTTGGCTTCGACGAAGCCCAGCAGCTGCTCAATGCCCTCGGCAAGAGCGCGCCGAAGCTGGTCGAGGACCTGGTGCCGAAGGTGCTGTCGCTATCGGCCTTCGTCCGCGTGCTGCAGACCCTGCTCGCCGAGCGCGTGCCGCTGCGGAACCTGCGCGGCATCGCCGAAGCGCTGGCGGAAGCCGCACCGCGCAGTCAGGAACCCGTCGTCCTCGCTGCCGCCGTGCGGGTTGCGCTGTCTCGCCAGATTGTTCAGGAAATCAATGGTCTGGAGCCGGAACTACCGGTTCTCACCTTGGCGCCGGCGCTGGAACGCGTCCTGCAGGAAAGCCTGCAAGGAGGAAGTGCGGTGCTGGAACCAGGACTCGCCGAACGGATGCACCAGTCGCTGTCGGACCAGGTGCGTCGCCAGGCGCAGAACGGCCAGCCCGCGGTGCTTCTGGTGCCGGCAGGCCTGCGGCCCTGGCTCGCGAAGTTCACGCGTCAGTCGCTGCCGGACCTGCATGTGCTGGCCTACAACGAAGTACCGGAAACCAAGCAGATCCGCCTGATCGGCGCGATCAGCTAAGGCGTCAAGAACGGAGTCTTTGACCGATGAAGATCAAGCGGTTCGTGGCGAAGAACATGCGTGAAGCCATCCGCATGGTTCGCGAAGAACAGGGGCCGGATTCGGTGATCCTGTCGAATCGTCGCGTGCAGGGCGGCATCGAAGTGGTGGCCGCCGTCGATTACGACGAAGCGCTGATGCAGCAGTCGCTGCGTCGCGGCGCGCAGCCCCTGGATGCCATCGAGCCACCGCTGCCGGAGCCCAAGCCGGAACCGCTGATGACGCCGGCACCGGGCAGCGATCGCGTGCCGCTGGACATCCTGCTGGCCGATTTCGGCGATACGGAAGTAGCGCCGCCAGCGCGGCCATCGGCGCCGATCAGCAGCTATGCGCCTGCGCCAGGCAACAACGCGATGCCGCGCAGCCAAGCGTCCTCGCTTAACTACGCGCAGTCTGGCAATCAGGCGTTCGCGGTCAGTGCCCAGCCCGGCACTGCGCTGGCATCCCATGAATTCGTCGAACTGCAGCGCGAGCTGGGTGGCATGCGCCGCATGCTGCAGGAGCAGCTGGCCGGCATGGCCTGGAACGATCTGCGCCGCCATCATCCGCAGCGCTACACGGTGCTGAAGACGCTGACCGATCTCGGCCTCGATGCGCCGCTGGCCCGCGAGATCGCCGAACAGTTACCGGATACCACCAGCGCCGAACGCGCCCGCTTCCTGCCGCTGGGCCTGCTGGCCCGACGCATTCCGGTGGCCCAGCACGATGTGGTGCTCGAAGGGGGGGTGATCGCCCTCGTCGGCCCGACCGGCGTCGGCAAGACCACCACCATCGCCAAGCTCGCCGCCCGCTATGCCGAAGCCCACGGCCTGCGCGACATCGCGCTGGTGGCGATGGATCACTACCGCATCGGCGCCGCCGAACAGCTCTACACCTACGGCCGCCTGCTCGGCGTGCCGGTCTACACGGTGACGCCGCAGCAGAGCCTGCGCGACACCCTGGCCAAGCTCTCCGATCGCAAGCTGGTGCTGATCGACACGGTCGGCATGAGCCCGCGCGATGGCGCACTTGAACAGCAGGTGCAGATGCTCGGCGAAGCCAGCACCCGCCTGAAAGCCTTCCTGACCATTGCCGCCACCAGCCAGTCCGGCGATCAGGACGAAGTGGTGCGCCGCTTCGGCGGCATGGGCCCCGGTAGCAGGATTGCCGGCTGCGTCCTTTCCAAGCTCGACGAAACCACGCGGATCGGCGGCGCACTCAGCGCAGCCATTCGCCACCAGTTGCCGATTGCCTACGTGACCGACGGTCAGCGCGTGCCCGAAGACCTGCAGGTGGCCCGCGCCGATCAGCTGGTCATCCGCGCCCAACAACTCGCCCGAGCAACCCCGATGGATATCGATGAAGAAACGATGGCCATGCGCTTCGCATCGAGCATGGCCAACGGTTTCACCCCCGGCTTCGACGGCGGAGTTCAGGCGCATGTCTAAGCTCGAACTTCCCGGTCACGGCACAACGGCGGTGCTTGATCAGGCTGCCGGCCTGCGGCGCCTGAAGCCGGCCCAGCCGGTGCGGGTGATCGCGGTCACCAGCGGCAAGGGTGGCGTCGGCAAGACCAGCGTCTCGGTCAACCTCGCGGTGTCGATGGCACTCGCCGGCCGCCAGGTGATGCTGCTCGACGGCGATCTCGGCCTGGCCAATATCGATGTGATGCTCGGCCTGCAGCCGAGCTACAACCTGGCCCACGTGCTGGAAGGCAAGTGCCGCCTCGAAGACACGCTGATGACCGGCCCGGCCGGCGTGATGATCGTGCCGGCATCCAGCGGCAAGCGGCACATGGCCGAGCTGAGCGCCGTCGAACATGCCGGCCTGGTGCGGGCGTTCTCCGAGCTTGATCGGCCGCTCGACGTGCTGATCATCGATACCGCGGCCGGCATCGCCGATTCCGTGATCACCTTCAGCCAGGCCTCCCAAGAGGTGATCGTCGTGGTCACCGGCGATCCGACGTCGCTGACTGATGCCTATGCACTGATCAAGGTGCTCAACCGCGATCACGGCGTCGAGCGCGTGCAGGTGCTGGCCAACATGGTCCGAGATGCCGGCGAAGCGCAGAGCGTTTATGAGTCCCTGCGCAGAGTTGCCGAGCGCTTCCTCGACATCACCCTGAGCTTCATCGGCGGCATTCCCAACGATGACTGGCTGAAGCGTGCGGTGCGCCGCCAGCGCACCGTGGTCGAGGCCTATCCGAACTGCCCGGCCTCCGAAGCATTCCGCCAGCTGGCCCGCAAGGCCGACAGCTGGGGCATGCCGACCGGCGCCCGCGGCAACCTGGAATTCTTTGTCGAGCGTCTGGTCCATTCGCCGCTGCCGCGTCTGGCAACACCAGCGCTGGCCGGAGCCGTGTCATGACCGCCATGCCTCCGGTGCAGGCCTATGCGCGCAGCAGCGGCGCGGCCGTGGTCAACGAAGCGACGCTGGTCAGCCAGCATCTCGATCTGGTCAAGCGCATCGCCTGGCATCTGGCTGCGCGCCTGCCGGCCAGCGTCGATACCGATGATCTGGTGCAGGCCGGCACCATCGGCCTGATCGAAGCCGCGCGCCATTACAGCGGTGACCGAGGTGCGAGTTTTGAAACCTATGCCGGCATCCGCATCCGTGGCGCGATGGTCGATGAACTGCGCCGCGGTGACTGGGCGCCGCGTTCGGTGCATCGGCGCATGCGTGCAGTGTCGTCGGCGATCCGTGCGATCGAACAGGAATCCGGCCGTGAAGCCCGCGACTCGGAGATCGCCGAAAAGATCGGCGCCTCCCTGAGCGAGTATCACGAGATCGTTCGCGATGCCACGCAGTGCCAGGTGCTGTCGATGCACGGCGGCGCCAATGATGACGATGACGATCGCGACTACGAAGTGGCCGACAGCGCCGCCACGCCGTACGACGCCGTCGAACAGGCCGCGTTCATGACCGCACTGACGGTGGCGATCGGCGAACTGCCGGCGCGCGAAAAGCTGGTCATGTCCCTGTACTACGACGAAGAACTGAACCTGCGCGAAATCGGCCAGGTCATCGACGTCACCGAATCCCGCGTCTGCCAGCTGCATGGCCAGGCGCTGCTGCGATTGCGCGCCCGCCTCAGCCAGTGGCGTGACAGCCGCAGCGAAGCCAAGCCCCGCAAGCGTCGCACCTCCACGCCCGTCAACTGAACCCGAGCAAGCAAGCATGGACAAGAACCTCAAGATCCTGATCGTCGATGACTTCTCGACAATGCGCCGCATCGTCAAGAACCTGCTCACCGATCTCGGCTACACCAATACCGCCGAGGCCGATGACGGCAAGACCGCCTGGCCGATGCTGCAGGCCGGCGGCTTCGATTTCGTGGTCACCGACTGGAACATGCCGGGCATGACCGGCATCGACCTGCTGCGCGCGATCCGCGGCGACGACAAGCTGAAAAGCCTGCCGGTGCTGATGGTCACCGCCGAAGCCCAGCGCGACCAGATTATCGACGCCGCCAAGGCCGGCGTGAACGGCTACATCATCAAGCCGTTCACGGCGCTGACCCTGAAGGAGAAGCTGGACAAGATTTTCCAGCGCTTTGAGCAAGCGGCGTGAGCGCCGTCGTTGTGAATATCCACGCGAGGACAGTCGAGCGCGACGCGCCGGCGATTCCCGATCGCGCCGAATACATCGGCCGGCTGCGCGAGCTGCTGTCAGCGCTCGAAGCCGACGATCAGGCGCTGTTCGAAGCGCGCCTGAACCAGCTGATGCGGCTGCGCGAGGAAGGCCTGTTCGTCAATCTCGCCAAGCTGACCCGCGAGCTGCATCAGGCGGTCAAGGATCTGAACTTCGACGATCGCCTGCAGCAGCTGGCCGGCAGCGAATTGCCGGATGCCTGTCTGCGGCTCGATTACGTGGTCAAGCTCGGCGAGGACGCCGCCCATCGCACGCTCGATGTCTGTGACGACAGCCGCGTGCTGCTCGATCGTCTGAATGGCTGTGTGGTTTCGCTCGACGATATTCGCGAGCGCCTGCCGATGGTGACCCAGCAGCCGTTCAGGGCTCTGACCGTGGCCAACGACATCGATCAGGTCGAGCACACGATGCGCGAGATCGGTGCCGGTCTGCGCGGCCACTTCTCGACCATCGCCCAGGCCCAGGAATACCAGGACCTGAGCGGCCAGGTGATCCGCCGCGTGATCACCCTGGTGCACAACATCGAAGGTGCGCTGATCACCTTGCTGCGCGCGACCAATGAAGGCCAGCGGACACCGGCATCGCCGACTGCCAGCGCCAACGGCGAGCTGGCAGGCCCGGCAGTGCCAGGACTGAGCAGCGGAGGCCAGAGCCAGCAGGACGCCGATGCCCTGCTCGCCGAGCTGGGCTTCTGATCGGACTCCCGGAAAGACAAGACCATGAGCGGCATTGACGACGACATCCGGGCCGACTTCCTCACCGAGGCCGGCGAGCTGCTGGATCGGCTTGGCGAACAGCTCGTCGATCTGGAACGGACGCCCGATGATCGCGAGCTGCTGAACGCCGTGTTCCGCGCCTTCCATACCGTGAAGGGCGGCGCCGGCTTCCTCAATCTCACGGCGATGGTCGCGCTTTGCCACATCGCCGAAGAAGTGTTCGGCATGCTGCGCGCCGGCCAGCGGCAGATGACGCCGGAGCTGATGGACGCGACCATGCAGTCGCTCGATCAACTGGTGTCGATGATGGCCGAGGTCGCCGCCGGCAATGAGCCGACACCGGCACCCGAAGCACTGCTCGCTGCGCTGCGCGCGCATGCCAAGAACGAATCGCCGGCAGTAGTGGTCACGCCGAAAGCAGCAACTCCGAAGCCGAAGGCGCGCAAGCCGGCCGAGGCTGTACCTGCTGCCGATCCGAACACGATTTCCGACGACGAGTTCGAAGCGCTGCTCGACGAACTGCACGGTGCCGTTCCGGCGAAGGCCATCAGCGCGGCGCCGGTTGCGGACGCGATCAGCGAAGACGAATTCGAAAAACTGCTGGACCTGTACCACGGCAACGGCGCGCCGGGGGCGGCGATTCCCGTCGTTGTGCAGGGTTTTGATTCTGTGAAGATGGCGCCCGACGCAAAGCCCGCTCCTGCCGCGAAAGTGGAGGCCAGCACGTCGACGGCCGAAACCACGGTGAGAGTCGACACCATCCGCCTCGACCAGATGATGAATCTGGTCGGCGAGCTGGTGCTGGTACGCAATCGTTTGAAGACCTTGCGCGGCAAGCATGCAACGGCGGAAGCCTTCGCCAAGAGCGTCGGCGAGCTCGATCACATCACCCGCAGCCTGCAGGACGCGGTGATGAAGATCCGCATGCAGCCGATCAAGAAAGTGTTCTCGAAGTTTCCCAAGCTGGCGCGCGATGTCGCGCGCGGCCTCGGCAAGCAGGTGGATGTCGAGCTGATCGGCGAAGACACCGATCTCGATAAAAATCTCGTCGAAGCGCTGGCCGATCCGCTGGTGCACATGGTGCGCAACAGCGTCGATCACGGCATCGAACTGCCGGCAGCGCGTGCGGCGGCCGGCAAGCCGGCGACCGGCAAGCTGGTGCTCGCAGCCGTTGCCCAGGGCGATCACATCCTGATTTCGGTGCGCGACGACGGTGCCGGAATCGATCCGGAAAAGCTGCGCAAGAAGGTCGTCGAAAAAGGTTTGATGGATGCGGCACTCGCTGCCCGCCTGACCAGCGACGAATGCCTGCAACTGGTGTTCATGGCCGGCTTCTCGACCAAGGAACAGGTCTCCGATCTGTCCGGCCGCGGCGTCGGCATGGACGTGGTCAAGTCGAAGATCGTGGCGCTCAATGGCAGCGTCAGCATCGAATCGAAGATCGGCCAGGGCTCCTGCGTGAAGCTGCGCGTGCCGCTGACCCTGGCGATCCTGCCGGCGCTGATGGTTGCCGTCGGCAAGCGTCTGCTGGCGCTGCCACTGGCCGATGTCTTCGATGTTTTCGCGCTCGATGAAACCCGTCTGCGCCGGCTCGATCAGTGGCAGGCGGTGCTCTATCGCAACAGCACCTTGCGGCTGATCGATCTGCAGCAGTGGAGCAATGCCGAAGGCCCGGGCAGTGACTCGCCGCGCCACGTCGTCGTCGCGCAAGCGAATGGCGAGCGCTACGGCTTCATCGTGCACACGGTGAAGGCGCGCGAGGAAGTGGTGATCAAGCCGCTCGGCCTCGGCCTGCGCGGGCTGGCGGGTCTGGCCGGTGCGACGGTGACTGGCGAAGGCCGGGTCGCCTTGATCGTCGATTTCCCCGGCCTGGTGCGCGCCTGGTCGACGCGGCTGCATGGCACGCCGGTGTTCTGATGGATTTCCTCAGCATCATCGGTTTCGTGCTGGCGATGATCGCGCTGATCGGCGGCTCGATCCTCAAGGGCAGCGGTGTGGCCGCACTCTGGGGGCCGGCCGCCTTCGTGATCGTCATCGTCGGCACCCTGGCGGCGATCACCATGCACACGCCGATGGCGACCTTCAAGCGCGGCATGCAGATGGCGAAATGGGTGTTCAAGCCGCCGCATGCCGATGGCCCGGCGCTGATCGCCAAGATCGTCGACTGGAGCAACAGCGCCCGCAAGCAAGGCCTGCTCGCGCTCGAAGGCGCAGTCAACAGCGAGACCGATCCGTTCATCAGGAAGGGCCTGCAGATGCTGGTCGACGGTGCCGAGCCGGAAGTGATCCGCTCGACACTCGAAGTATCGGTGTCGACACGCGAGCACTTCGATCTCGCCGGCGCCAAGGTCTGGGAAGGCATGGGCATCTATGCGCCGACCCTGGGCATCATCGGCGCGGTGATGGGTCTGATGGCGGTGATGCAGAACCTCAACGATCCCTCGAAGCTCGGCCACGGCATTTCCGCGGCTTTCGTCGCCACCATCTACGGCATCGCTTCCGCCAACCTGTTCTTCCTGCCGATGGCCTCGAAGCTGAAGGCCGCAGTGGCCGATCAGGTGCGCACCCAGGAAATGATCATCGAAGGCCTGATCTCGATCTCCAACGGCGAGAACCCGCGGAACATCGAGGTGAAGCTGTCGGGCTTCCTGCACTAGACGCAGTGGTCAGTGGCTCGTGGCCAGTGACCAGTAAACAGAAAGTGTCGCGCTGTCGTTCTGACCACTAATCACTAGCCACGGATCACTGCTTCATGCGCAAGCGAGGACACGAGGAACACGCCAACCACGAAGCCTGGGCGATCCCCTATGGCGATCTGGTGACCCTGCTGCTGGCGCTGTTCGTGGTGCTGTATTCGATGTCCTCGGTCAACGAGGGCAAGTACCGCGTGCTCTCCGATTCGCTCAACGAAGCTTTCGGCGGCAAGCCGCGCGCGGCACAGCCGATCCAGATCGGCGATCAGCCGCCGCGTGGCGACAAGCCGGCGCTGATCAGACCGCTGCCGAAGATGACCACGCCGCCGTTGAAAGTGCTGTCCACCGGCAAGCCGGCCGGCGAGCTGCAGCTGATGGCCGATCAGGTGCACAAGGCGATGGCCGACCTGATCGACAAGAACCTCATTCGCGTGCGCCGCACCGAGCTGGCGCTGGAAATCGAGATCGGTACGGACATCCTGTTTCCGAGTGGCGTGGCCGATATCTCCACCGCCGCACGGCCGGTGCTGGCAAGGCTGGCGGCGATCCTGGAACCGTTCCCGAACAGCATCAGAGTCGAAGGCCATACCGACGATCTGCCGATCGCGACCGTCGCCTATCCCTCGAACTGGCAGCTGTCGTCGGCACGCGCGGCGAGCGTGGTGGCGCTGTTCATGGGGCAGGGCATCGCACCGGTGCGGATGAGCGTCGCCGGCTTCGGCGAATACCGGCCGCTGGCCGCGAATGACACTGCCGACGGCCGCAATCGCAATCGCCGGGTGCTGATCGTCATCCCGCGCACCGAGCCGCCGACGATCACTGCCGCATTCGATGACGGCGATGCCAGCGATCCATCGACGACGCCGCTTGCACAGCAGCTCGCCCCGGCTATCGGCCGGGGCATCGAGAGCAGCGGCATGCGGCCGACAGCTGATCAAGACCTTGCTGCCGCCACGCTGGTGCCAGCCACCGAGACCTCGCGATGAACATCCGCCCCGCTCAGGACGCCTCCAACCGCTGGGTCACTTTCGAACTTGCCGGCCAGCTCTACGGCCTGGAAATTCTCAAGGTGCAGGAAGTGCTGGCCGATGCCGAAATCGAATCCGTACCCGGCGCACCGAGCGTGATTCTCGGTGTCATCAACCTGCGCGGCTCGATCGTCACGATGATCGATCTGCGCTGCCGCCTCGGCCTGACGCCCCGCACGCTCGATGCGCCGGTCTGCTGCGTGGTCGTCGATAGCAAGGGCGATGGCCGCAGCGAGTCCAGACGCGAACCGGTGGGCCTGCGAGTGGATCGAGTCGTCGACGTGCGCCGCATTGCCGATGCCGCGATCAAGCCGGCGCCGGTGACCGGCGGGCCGAAAACGGCAGCTGCGTCCGCCGTGCTCGGCGTGCTCAGCCGGCCGGGCGAAATGCTGACCTTGCTCGATGCCGATCGCCTGGTCACAGGACTTGAATCACCGCTGGCCCATGCAGCTTGAATGCTCCGCCGACAAGCCGACACCGGCAGAGGAACAGGACTTGCCTGAACAGTCTGCAATCCAGGGAATCCAGCCATGAACGCAGCCGCCGCCGAACATGCCGTCACCCACCGTCCGAAAGCCGCCAGACGCTCGCCGAAGGCGGCCGTCCGGCAAGCGCTGAAGCTCGACGCCGATCTCGGCATCGAGCAGACCGCGACACTGCGCGAACAACTGGCCGCCTGCATCGACGATGCCGAACCGGTGGTGTTCGCCGCCGGCGAGGTGCAGCGCCTGCACACCGCCAGCCTGCAACTGCTGCTGATGTTCTGCCGCAGCCGCCAGGCCGCCGGCCGCGCCACCGTCTGGCGCGATCCCTCCACTTCCCTGCAGGCCGCCGCGAAAGTGCTCGGCCTTGCCTCACTACTCCAGGTTGATCCCTCATGAGCCAGCGCGTACTTGCCGTCGATGATTCCGCTTCGATGCGCCAGATGGTGGCGTTCACTCTGAAGGCCGCCGGCTACGACGTGGCCGAAGCCGAAGACGGCGCGGTGGCGCTGAAGCTGGCGCAGACCGAGAAATTCCGTCTGGTGCTGGCCGACGTCAACATGCCGAACATGGACGGCCTGACCCTGGTCAAGAACCTGCGCACCTTGGCCGACTACAAGTTCACGCCACTGCTGATGCTGACCACCGAATCGACGCCGGAAAAGAAGGCCGAAGGCAAAGCCGCCGGTGCGACGGGCTGGCTGGTGAAGCCGTTCAATCCGGATCAGTTGATAGCGACGATTCAGCGGGTTTTGAGCTGAAGTAACGACGCGCTTGCCGGTCTCCACTCTCCCCTCTCCCTTCGTGGGAGAGGGCGTTTCTCGGGCAGGCATAAGCTCGTTTCCGACACGAACCCCTCTCCCAACCCTCTCCCGCAAGGGGTGAGGGCTTTCAGTGCTGCGCTCGTGGATGCACCGAGCCGCGACTGCAAGCCTTGTTCTGCCCTGATTCCAGCTCCGCCAGCGCGTCAAGGATTTGTCTCCGGTGCTCTGGAACACGGCTTGCCTGTTTGCCTGCAGAACCCGCTTTGCGAAGGTGCCTGAGGCGCTTTCGCCAGCGCCACCTGCAGCCGGCTGCGAACGAGACAGGCCCATGACTTCGAACCCTTCGTCCTTCTGCGACAGCGCGCCGGGGTTGCCCGCGTGAGCATCGATCTCGAACGCTTCCACAAGAGTTTCTTCGAGGAAAGTTTCGAAGGGCTAGACGTGATGGAGCAGGCGCTGCTGGCGCTGAACATCTCGGCCGCCGATGTCGAAACCATCAACACGATTTTCCGTGCGGCCCACTCGATCAAGGGCGGTGCCGCGACGTTTGGCTTCGCCAGCGTCGCCGACTACACGCACGGTGTGGAAACCCTGCTCGACCAGATGCGCAGCGGCAAGCGCCAGGTCACCAAGGCTGATGTCGATCTGTTGCTGAGAGTCGTCGACGTGCTGCGCGGCCTGCTCGGTGCCGCGCGTGACGGCACCGCGTTCGATGCCGCAGCGGTGACCTCGACGCAAGCCGAAATCGCGCTGGCGCTCGCTGGAGAAGCGCCGGTCGTGGTCGCCGCCATCAAGCCGGCAATCGTCGCCGCGCCAACCGGCTGGCTGATCCGCTTCGAGCCGAAGGCCGATCTGTTCCGCAGCGGCAACGATCCGCTGCGGATCATTCGCGGGCTCGATGCGCTGGGACCGATGGAGGTCGAAGTCGATACCGCCGGCCTGCCGTCGTTCGGTGATGCCGACGCTGAATCCTGCTATCTCGCCTGGACCTTGCGCCTGCATGGCGATGCCACGCGCGGTGAAGTGGAGGAACTGTTTTCCTGGGTCGAGGATGACTGCCGTCTGGTCATCGAGCCGCTGGCCGTTGCGGTCAGCATCGATGCTCCGGCGCTTGCCGAAGCGGTGGTCAGCATCGAGCCCGGCAAGCCGGCGCTGGCGCTGGTCAAGGCGGCCGAGCCTGCAAGCCCGGCCGCTGCCGCGACGCCGCGCCAGGGCGATGCCGGTTCGATCAGAGTCGGCACCGAGAAGATCGATGCGTTGATCAACCTGGTCGGCGAACTGGTGATCACCCAGGCGATGCTGACCCAGCGCGCCGCCGATCTCGATCCGGTGCAGTACGAAAAGCTGCTCAACGGCTTGTCGCAGCTCGATCGCAACACGCGGCTGCTGCAGGAAGCGGTGATGGCGACGCGGATGCTGCCGATGGAAGCGGTGTTCAGCCGCTTCCCGAGAGTGGTGCGCGATCTCGCCACCAAGCTCAACAAGCAGGTGCGTCTGGTGACCAATGGCGAGCAGACCGAACTCGATAAATCGGTGATCGAGAAGATCACCGATCCGCTCAATCATCTGGTCCGCAACAGTCTCGATCACGGCCTGGAAACGGCTGCCGATCGTATCGCCAAGGGCAAGGACGCCACCGGCACCATTCGCCTCAGCGCTTCGCATCAGGGCGGCCACATCGTCATCGAAGTGTCCGACGACGGCCGGGGTCTGGATCGCGCCCGCATCCTCGCCAAGGCGCAGGAGAAGGGCATTGCCTGCAGCGAGACGATGGCCGATGCCGAGGTCTGGCAACTGATCTTCGCACCCGGTTTTTCGACCGCCGAACAGGTTACCGATGTCTCCGGCCGCGGCGTCGGCATGGACGTGGTCAAGCGCAACATCCAGGCGCTGGGCGGCTCGGTGGATCTGTCCTCGCCGGCCGGCAGCGGCACGCGGGTGATCATCCGTCTGCCGCTGACCCTGGCCATTCTCGACGGCATGTCGGTCGGCGTCGGCCAGGAAGTGTTCATCGTGCCGCTGGGCTCGGTGGTCGAATCGCTGCAGCCGAAGCCCGAGCAGATCAAGCGCATGGCGGGCGAGGGCACCGTGCTCAAGGTGCGCAACGAATACCTGCCGCTGATGGACCTGCGCGAATGGTTCGTGCTGCCC
>NZ_JAHFRY010000129.1 GCF_023266035.1 Nevskia sp. | reverse complement strand
ACGCGAGCGCCGCGCGCTGTTCAAGCAGCAGGTGATCGGCGGCGAAACCACGGCTACCGGCGCATTCGAGACCGGCCCGCTCGCGCATCGCTGGGTCGCCGGCTTCGAGCTGGAACGAATCCGCACGATGCAGTCGCGCAACGGTACGGAACGCAATCTCACCGCTGGCACCGAAACCTCGACGATCGGCCCGGATGCCTTTCCGGTGCGCGATTTCCCGATCACCCACACCATCGAAGCCGGCTTCTACGCGCAGGACGACATCCGCTACGGCGCGCTGACCGTGATTCCGGGTCTGCGAGTCGACTACTACGATCTCGATCCGCGGCCGGACAGCATCTTCATCGAAGACAATCCGGGCGTTGAACCCAGCGGCCTGAACAAGCTCAATCTGTCGCCGAAGCTCGGCCTGGTCTGGCGCTTCAACGAGCGCCTGAGTGCCTACGGCAATTACGCGCGCGGCTTCCGGGCGCCGCCGTATTCGGACGTCAACGTCGGCTTCACCAACTTCCAGTTCGGCTATACGGCGGTCCCGAATCCGGATCTCAAGCCGGAAACCAGCAACAGTTTCGAAGTCGGCCTGCGTGGTGGTGTGGAAGACGCCACGGCCTCGGTCGCGGCGTTCTACAACCGCTATCGCAACTTCATCCAGAGCTTCGTCTCGCAGGGCGTCAATGCCGATGGCCTGCTGGTGTTCCAGTCGCAGAACCTGACCAAGGTGCGCATCTTCGGCGCCGAAGCGAAGGGCGAACTCGGTGGTGCGCTGCTCGATGCTTCGCTGAAAGACTTCCGCCTGCGTGGCGCACTGGCCTGGGCGAAAGGCGATGACCTGTCGGCCCATGTGCCGCTGAATTCGATCGACCCGCTCACCGGCGTCGTCGGCCTCGCCTGGCGTCCGGCAGCGCTGCCGGTGTCCGCCGAGCTGGTATCGACGATGACCATCGAAGACAGCCGCACCGACAACAGCAACGGCCAGGGCTATCAGGCGCCGGGCACGGTCCGCGTCGATCTGCTCGGCGAATGGCAGGTCACGCCGAAGGCCGATTTCAATCTCGGCCTGTTCAACCTCGGCGACCGCCGCATCGTGCCGGCCGCCAGCGTCCAAGGCCGGCTTGCCAACGATCCGGCGATCGACCGTTTCAGCCAGACCGGCTTCAACGTCGGCGCCAACGTTCGCCTGCGTTTCTGAATGCTCTCGTCCACATGCTCAAGGGAATCGTACCGATGAGACTGCCCGCACTACTGGCGCCGCTGGCGCTGCTGATTGGCGCTTGCAGCGCCACGCCGCAGGCGCCGATCAATCTGTCGCCGAGCACGCCGCCCGTTGCCGACAAGGCCCGCTTCGATGCCGATCGCAAGGCGATCCTGGCGATGGCCGGCGAGTTCAAGGTGGCTTTCCAGTTCGATGAGGACGTGCCGCTGAAAGCCGGCTACAAGCCGCACGAGCAGCATCGCAGCGGTGCCTTCGAGTTCGTCGAAGTGCTCGAAGACAGCGGCACGCGGATCGTCCTTCAGCATGTGCTGGTGATCGGCGATGACGTCATCAAGCACTGGCGGCAGGACTGGCAGTACCAGCGCGCGCGGCTCTGGGCCTACACCGGTGATGACACCTGGGTGCGTCGCGAGCTGAGCGAGCGCGATGCCGCCGGCACCTGGACGCAGGCGGTCTGGCAGGTCGACGACAGCCCGCGTTATGCCGGCATCGGCCGCTGGACGCATGAGGGCGGCGTGTCGTCGTGGACCTCGGAAGTCGAATGGCGGCCCTTGCCGCGCCGCGAGCTGACCACCCGCAACGACTACGACAAGCTGATCGGCAGCAATCGTCAGACCATCACGCCGACCGGCTGGGTCCACGAGCAGGACAACCTGAAGATCGATCGCAAGGCCGTTGGCGGCGAGCAGGTGCTGACTCACGAACGCGGCCTGAACACCTACACCCGGGTCAGCGATTACGACTTCAGCAAGGGCCGCCGGTACTGGCAGGAAACCCGCGACTACTGGGCCGTGGTCCGCCAGGCCTGGGATGACCGTTTCGCCAGGCACGACCGGTTGGTGATCCGCGCCGCTCAGGGCGAGGAGCGGCTGTATCAATCGATGTTCGAGCAGGCCGAGGCGCTGAGCACTCAGAAGATGGCCGCCACCGAAATGCGCAGCTGGATCGACCGCGTGCTCGATCGCTTCGTCGAACCTTCGCAGCTCGCGGCCAAGGTGCAATGAGCGCGAACGCGTACTTCAGTTCAACCGGCGCGCGCAGCGTCGATGTTGCCGCCGCCAACGATGACGGCCAGCAGCACAGTCACCGGCGACTGACTGCGTCTTTCCTGTTCCCTCGCCAATGCCTGTCCCGACCGTTGCCGGAGTTCACGCCATGCCCCTGCCAGTCCGCTTTCGTCACCTCGCTGTTGTCGGCCTGCTGGTCGCGGCGGGCAATGCCCACGCCCATCAGATCTGGATCGAGCAGGACGCCAAGGGCGCCGCGCTGTATTTCGGCGAATTCCGCCTGAACCTGCACGAGGACTCGCCGGGCATTCTCGACAAGCTGGCCAAGCCGGTCGGGCTGCTGATCGCGGCCGATGGAGCCGAGCAGGGCGTGGTGCTGGAGAAGAAGACCACCGAGTACGTGCTGGCCAGCCGCGCGGCTGCCGGGCAATCGCTGCTGGTGGAAGACCTGGCGTATCCGGTGCGCGAGGCGCGTGGCGAACTGGGCCTGACCGGCAAGATGCTCTGGGTGCCGCATGCCCGTTACGTGTCGGATCTGGTCGCGCGCAAGCCGAAGCTGGCGCTGGACATCGTGCCGACCGGCGAGGCCGGTGCGTTCCGGGTTTTCTGGAATGGCGAAGCGGTGCCGGGCGCGAAAGTCGAAGTGGTGGCGATGTCCGGCTGGTCCCGCGAAGTGGCGGCCGATGAGACCGGCACCATCCACGCGCTGCTGCCCTGGCGCGGTCGCTATCTGCTGCTGAGCCATCACACCGAAAAGACCCCGGGCGAAGCCGGCGGCAAGCCCTACGACTTCATCACTCACACCTCGACCCTGTCCTTCGAACTGGCCAAGGGCGACCAGTCACCACCGGTGCCGGCGCTGGCTGCACCGAGTCTGTAGAGCCAATCACGGCAACTCTTCAACCACCACACCCTCCACACATGCAACCGATAGCCCGAATCACCGTCGCCGCGCTGACTGCGACTGGCTTGCTGGCAGCCACCCCCGTATCCGCCCGGACCGTGCTGCAGATCGCGCCGCCCGATCAGCCAGCCGCGGAAACAACGGCCGCCGCGAGCTCCGACGACGCCGTGCAGCTTGCGCCGGTGGTGGTCAGCGCCAGTGCCGATGCTTCGGCGCAAGGTCTGTCGCGGGCTTACGCGGGCGGGCAGGTGGCACGTGGCGGAAGGGCCGGCATCCTCGGCACGCGGGACAACCTCGAAACGCCGTTCTCGATCACCAGCTACACCAACGCGCTGATCCAGGATCGCCAGGCGAAGAGCGTCGGTGACGTGCTGCAGTCCGATTCCGGCGTGCGCGTGGCGCGCGGCTTCGGCAACTTCCAGGAGGCGTACATCATCCGCGGCTTCGTCCTCGGCTCGGACGATGTTGCCTATAACGGTTTATATAGCCTGCTGCCGCGTCAGTACATCGCCACCGAACTGTTCGAGCGCGTGGAAGTGCTGCGTGGCGCCTCGGCGTTCCTGACCGGCGCCAATCCCGGCGGTGGCGGCATCGGCGGTGCGATCAACCTGCTGCCGAAGCGCGCGCCGAACGATCCGCTGACCCGCTTCACCGCCGGCACCGGCAACGGCCCCTACGGCAGCGGCGCGCTCGACGTGGCACGCCGCTTCGGTACCGACAATGCCTTCGGCGTGCGCATCAACGCGGCCTATCGCGATGGCGACACCGCGGTCGATGACGAACAGGCGAAGCTCGGCCTGGTCTCGATCGGGCTCGACTGGCGCGGCGATTCGGCGCGCTTGTCCGGTGACATCGGCTACCAGAACAACCAGCTCGACCAGACCCGCACCAACATCCAGCTTGGCCGGGATGTGACCCGCGTGCCGGATGCGCCGGACGCCAGCAAGAACTACGCGCAGCCTTGGTCGTACTCGAACGAGCGCGATCTGTTCGGCACGCTGCGCGGCGAGTACGACCTCGTCAAGAACCTGACCGCCTACGCTGCCTATGGCTTGCGCCGCAGCAAGGAAGCGAACTCGCTGGCCAACATCACGGTCACCGATGCCGACACCGGTGCGGCCAATACTTCGCGCTTCGACAACACCCGCAAGGACCGCGTCGATACCGGCGAAGTCGGCCTGCGCGGCAAACTGGCGACCGGCCCGGTCAATCACGAACTGGTGTTCGCCGCGTCCTACTTCGAGGCCGAGAAGGACAACGCCTATGCCTTCGATTTCTTCAACACCCTGGCGACCAATCTGTACACGCCGACCGCGTCGCCGCGTCCGGACTTCAGCGCCAACGCCTTCGTCGGCAACCAACTCGACAACCCGGAACTGACCAATCGCACGACGCTGACCAGCTATGCGGTCGGCGACACGCTGGACTTCCTCGACAAGCGCGTGCTGTTGACGCTCGGCCTTCGCCATCAGACGCTGAAGGTGGAGAACTACGCCTACACCACCGGCGAGCCTGCTCCGGTTTACGACGACTCGCGGCTCAGTCCGTCGGTGGGTCTGGTGGTGCGCGCGAGCAAGCAGATTTCGCTGTACGCGAACTACATCGAAGGCCTGACTCAGGGCGACACCGCGCCGAGCCAAGCCACGGCGACGCCTGGCAAGGTGCTGGCGCCGTATGTGTCGCGGCAGAAGGAAGTGGGCATGAAGTTCGATGCCGGCAAGCTCGGCGGCGGCCTGGCGCTGTTCACCACCAAGCGGCCAAGCGGCTTGGTCAACGCCCAGAACGAGTTCCAGGCCGGCGGCCAGGATCGTCATCAGGGTGCCGAGTTGAACGTCTATGGCATCGCTGCCCCCGGCCTGAAAGTGCTTGGCGGCGTGACCTGGCTCGACGCCGAGCAGCAGACGACGAGTGGCGGCGCGACCGATGGTCAGCGCGTGATCGGCGTGCCGCGCATCCAGAGCAACATCGGCCTGGAGTGGACGCTGCCGGTGCTGCCCGACATGGCGCTCGATACCCGCTTCGTGCAGACCGGTGCCAGCTACTACGACTCGGCCAATGCGCTGCGGGTGCCGGGCTGGGCGCGGATCGATCTCGGCGCGCGTTATCGCATCGACGTCAGTGGCCATGAGCTGACCCTGCGTGCGCGCATCGACAACCTCACCGACAAGGACTACTACGCCTCGGCTGGTGGTTTCACCGGGCTGGGCTACCTCGTCGTCGGCGCGCCGCGCAGCTTCGTGTTCAGCATCGCCGTCGATCTCTGAAGCCTGTCGTCATGCCCGCGATCCAGACCCAATATCTATCGCGGGCATCCGCTTCATTGGCGCCGGTGCTCGGCACCGTCAGCCGCGTGCTGCTGGCGGTGGTCGGGGCTTACTTCTTCACCACCGCGAGCGTGATGCTCGCGGCGCGTGGCATCGCCGACCTCGGCTTGATGAGCCGCAGCGATGCAGTGGTGCTCGCCGCGATGCTCGGCTTCCTGCTCTATCTGGGCCTGCTGCTGTGGGCGTTCGCCGAGCGGCGGCTGGGGCGCGTGGCGATCGTGCTCGGTGGCGGCAGCTTGCTGCTGCACGGTGCCGCCACGTTGCTGCAAGCGCCGGCCTGAGTCTTCAACCAGAAACCCCTTATGGACGACACATTCCGCAAATCGATGGGCTGGCTGCACACCTGGGCCGGCGTGGTGCTGGGCAGCGTGATGTTCGCGATGTTCTGGATGGGATCCTTGAGCGTGTTCGATCGCGAGATCGACCGCTGGATGATGCCGGCCACCCGGCTCGCCGCTGCGCCAGCGGATTTCTCGCTGGACCGAAGCGTGTTGCCGATCGCCCAGGAACTGGCCGCCGCTTCGCCGCAGTGGGGCATCAGCCTGCCCACCGAGCGCACACCGGTGCTGCGGCTCAACTACGTCGGCGCCGACAAGCAGCGCGCGCGCCGTGATTTCGATCCGACCACCGGCGCGCTGATTGCCGATCAGGGCACGCTCGGCGGCACCGGCTTCATCTATCCGTTCCACTACATGCTGCACATCAAGTGGCGGCAGCTGGGTTACTGGATCGTCGGCGTGGCCGCGATGGCGATGCTGGTGCTGCTGGTCAGCGGCGTGATCATCCACAAGAAGATCTTCACCGACTTCTTCCTGTTCCGGCCGAAGAAGCAGTTGCAGCGCGCCAGTCTCGATCTGCACAACCTCACGGGCGTGCTCGGCCTGCCGTTCCATTTCGTCATGGTGCTGTCGGGCCTGATCATCTTCATGGGTATCTATTTCCCGACCGCGCCGCTGGCTACCTACGCCGATACGCCGGATGCGAAGAAGGCGTTCTCGGGCGATGCCTACGGCCGCTACAACCGCGACAAGGCCAATCAGCCTGGCAGCCTGGCGTCGCTCGACGGGATGGTCGCCAGTGCCGAGCAGCAGTGGCAGGGCGGTCGGCCGTTCTTCGTGCGGGTGATCAATCCGGCCGATGCCAACTCGGTGGTGGAAGTGCGCCGCAGTTCGGCCAGTGACATCATGGTGAATCTCGACCAGATCTATTTCGACGGCACCACCGGTGCCGTGCTGAGCCGCTTCGAAGCGGCACCGGTGATGACCGTACAGCGCTTCATCAGCGGCCTGCATCTGGTGCAGTTCAAGCACTGGGCCCTGCGCTGGATCTATTTCGTGCTCGGCCTGAGCGGCTGCGTGATGATCGCCACCGGCTTCATCTTCTGGCTTGAAGCGCGGCGCGCCAGCCACGCGAAGAAAGGCTTGAAGGGCGTGCGGATCGTCGAAGCGCTGACCGTCGGCAGCGTCACCGGCATCATCGCGTCGACGGCCATGTTCTTCGTTGCCAACCGTCTGCTGCCGCTCGATGCGCAATGGCTGGGCTACGAGCGTCCGCAGCTGGAGACTGGGGCGTTCTATCTGCTCTGGCTGGCCAGTTTCGCGCACGCGGCGCTGCGGCCGCGGCGAGCCTGGCGCGAACAGACTGCTGCCATCGCCGTACTGGCGGTGCTGGCGGTGCTGCTCGACGCGCTGACCACTCACGATCATCTGAGCACCGTGATGCGGGGGCAGTGGGCCGCCGTCGGCATGGATGGCGTGCTGCTGCTTGCGGCCGTCATCGCCGCGTTTGCTGGCCGGCACATGGCGCAGCGCAAGCCGGTGCTGCGTGCGGTCCGATCGCCATCGCGCAACCCCGAGCTGGAACATGGCTGACCCCTTGTTGCTGATCGTTGCCGCGGGCGCGGCCTATCTCGGTTTCGCGCTGTTCGCCCTGTCGCAATCACGGCACTGGCAACAGGTGGCGCCCAGCCATGTCGCGCAGCCGCCGCAGAAGAAAGCCCTGCGATTGCTTGGCTCTCTGGCGCTTGCTCTGTCGCTGAGCTGTGCCTGCCTGCGCGATGGTCCGGCCTTCGGCCCGGTGCTGTGGCTGCTGCTGTTGAGCGTTGCCGCGCCGCTCCTGGTGTTCACCTTGAGCTGGCGTCCGCATTGGCTGCGGCGGTTGGCGCAGCGCTTGGCGACATCGGACCCAAGGCATTCCGAGTCAATCAAACGAGGCCCGATGCAGCGGGGCTAGTGCCCGAAATCTGTTTCATCCACCTATCAGCCAGCCCTTCGCCAGCTATCCATTCCTCCTGAAGGACGCTGACGATTGTGAAAAGAAAACTGATGCTGGCAACGCTGGTCGCGATGAGTGGCAGCCCGGCGATCGCCGAGGATGCGACGCCGATTGCTGCCACCGAAACTGCTGCCGAGCCTGCTGTAGAAACCCGTGTAGCCAATGCGCCCGTAACCCTGGCCCCGGTGCAGGTCACCGCTGAAAAACCGGCCGATGCCTATGTCGGCGACCTGAGCATCGGCAAGGGCTCGCTGACCATTCGCGAAACGCCGCAGTCGGCCAGCGTCATCACCCGCGAACGGCTCGATGACCAGAACGTCGTCAATATTGCCGATGCTCTGAAGTTCACCACTGGCGTCACCGTGCAGCGCTTCGATGGTGCCGGGCTGTTCAACAACTATTACGTGCGCGGTTATCAGGTCGACTCGATCCAGCTCGATGGCCTGCCGTTCGGCAGCGCCGGCAACATCGTCGACAACGACCCGGCGATCTACGAACGCATCGAAATCCTGCGCGGCCCTGGCGGCCTGTTCCAGGGTGCCGGCGAGCCGGGTGCTTCGCTGAATCTGGTGCGCAAGCGCGCACCGAGCAAGGCCTTGCTCGGTGGCGCGGCCACCTTCGGTTCCTGGAATCTGTATCGCGCCGAGCTTGATGGTGGTGCGCCGCTGACCGAGGACGGTTCGCTGCGCGCTCGCGGTGTCGCTGTCTACGAGACGCGCGACTCGTATCAGGACGTGGTCAATTCCCAGAAGAAGCTCGGCTACGGCACCGTGGAATACGACTTCGACAAGGCCACCACCCTGTCGGTAGGCGGCGTCATCCAGCGTGTCGATTCAGTGATCAACCAGGGCTTGCCGGCGTACGCCGATGGCCGCCTGCTCGATGTGCCGCGCTCGACCTTCATCGGCGCCGACTGGAACGAACTTGCCCCGAAAACCACCGATGTCTTCGCCGAGCTGGAACGCCGTCTGGCCGGTGGCGGCGAGATCAAGTTCGCCGTGCGTCGTCTCGATCGCCGGGTGCTCTACAAGGTGGCGCGCGCCAACAGCGCGGTGAACGCTGACGGCAACACCGATATCCAGACTGGCATCTACACCACCGATCGCGAAAACCTCAGTACCGATCTGTACGCCAATCTGCCATTCGATTTCGCCGGCCACACCCACAACCTGATCGTCGGCGCCAACTGGCGCGATCAGGATCAGACCAACGACAGCTCGACGTTCGCGAACAGCTATACGCAGAACGTGTTCGAGCCCGATCACGCACTCGCCGAGCCGCCGCTTCCGTACAACAGCCAGGACGACGTCAAGACCACGCAGTTCGGAGGCTACAGCCAGGTGCGACTGCGGGTGCTCGATCCGCTGACTCTGGTCGCCGGTGGCCGCATCAGCTGGTGGGAATCGCGTAGCCGCAATTTCACCCGGAACACGAGTTCGGAGTACGCCGTCGATGGCCAGCTGACGCCATTCTTCGCGGTGATCTACGACGTGCTCGAGCAGGTGTCGCTGTACGCCAGCTACGCCGACATCTTCCAGCCGCAGAACGCCATTCGGGCCGACCGCACGCTGATCAAGCCACGCACCGGCAGCCAGTATGAAACCGGTGTCAAGGCCGAATTCCTGAACCAGCGGGTGATCGCCCAGTTCGCGCTGTTCCGGCTTCAGGATCAGAACCGTGCGATCGCCGATCCGAACGATCAGCTGTTCTCGGTGCCGTCCGGCAAGGTGCGCAGCCAGGGCTTCGAAACCGAAGTCACCGGCATGCTGCTGCCGGGCTGGAACCTCAGCGCTGGCTACACCAATGTCGATACCCAATATCGCGTCAGCACGGCGGCGCAGGAAGGGCAGGCGTTCGCACCGTTCACGCCGCGTCACTCGGCGAACCTGTGGACGCGTTATCAGATCGCCAGCGGCGCGCTGCAGGGCCTGAGCATGGGCGGCGGCCTGCGCGCAGTCAGTTCGTTCTACAGCCAGGCCGGCGCGGTGCGTTTCGTCGCCGATGCCTACACCTTGCTGTCGACACAGCTTGGCTACGAGCTGAACGCGCACTGGAGCGCCAATCTCACCGTCAACAACCTGCTCGACGAGAAGTACTACGAGAAGGTCAGCGCGGCGGGCCGGCAGAACTTCTACGGCGAGCCGCGCAGCTTCACCCTGGCGCTGCGGGCGAAGTTCTGAGCGTGCGTGCAATAGGCCTTCCAGAATCATGAAACCGAGGTTGCGCCGTCGAGAAGCGGTGATCTCGTGTTTCGCCGTTGTCGTCGCATTGACAGGCTTTGCCGTGCTGGCCGAGGAGTCGTCGGCTGGCGACGCTGCCGCTAGCGAAGCGCCCGACGACGGTGCAACGCTGGCCATCATCCGGCTCCCCGACAAGCCGATCATGCTGCCGGTGCGCAAGCCAGAGCCGGTACGGCTCGATTCGGTGGTGGTGCGCGGCGAGAAGCTCGACCGCGCGCTGAGCGATACCGCGAGTTCGGTCAACGTCACCACCGGCAAGCAGATCGAGAACTACGGCGACCAGAACCTCTACGACCTCGCGCGCCGGGTTGCCAATGTGCTTGCCGATGACGATGGCAGCATCAGCCTGCGCGGCGTCAACAGCCTGGGCGCGCAGGGCTTCGGCTCGCCGAGCAGCGCGCCGGTGATCAGCCTCTATGTCGATGGCATCGCGCTCGATCCGACCGCCGTCGGTGGCAATGCCGTCGATGTCTTCGATGTCGAACAGGTGGAAATCCTGCGCGGGCCGCAGTCGACCAGTCAGGGTCGCAATGCGCTCGCCGGTGCGGTGGTCAGCAGCACGCGCGATCCGACACCGTACTGGGATTTCCTCGGCCGAGTGCGCGTTGCCACCGAGGGCTCGCGCCAGTACGCGCTGGCAGGCGGCGGGCCGTTGTCGGAGGCCTTCGGTTTCCGGCTGGCGGCCAACCGGGTGGAGGACGATGGCGACGTCGTCAACATCACCCGCAATGACGGCCATTGGGATCGCAGCGTCAACGAGCTGGCGCGCCTGAAGCTGGCCCTTACCCCGGCTTCGATCGCCAGCCTCAAGAGCGTGGTGGCGATCAGCCGTACGCGCACCGATGCCGCGCCGGAAACCATCTTCATCGCCGACAGCGCCGGCGACAGCACGCGCCGCAAGGCGACCGACAACGAGCCCTATCGCTACCTCAATGAATCGACGCTGCTGTCGTGGCGCAACGAGTACGCGCTGACGCCGGTGTTCTCCCTGAGCGGCACCACCGGTTTCATCGACACCACCGGCGATCTGGCGCAGGACTTCGATCAGACTGCCCGCGATGGCGGCAGCGCGACCCTCGATGTGAAAGGCCGGAATCTGTCCCAGGAGCTGCGCCTGAACGCGAAGGCCTGGGGCCGCGTCACCGGTTCCGTGGGCGTGTACGCGACGAGCTTCGAGGACCGGCGCGACTACGTGGCGCGTGACGTGCAGGTGCCGCTGACCGCTGTGCTGCCGGTTCCTGGCGCTGGCCAGGTGGTGGCCCGCATCGATACCACCAGCCTGGCCGCCAACAAGGGCGACAACCTGGCGCTGTTCGGCGAAGTCGACATCCAGCTGAGCGAGCCGCTGACCCTGACCCTGGGCCTGCGCTACGACCGCGAACAGCGCGAGACCAGCGTGCTGTACAGCATCGATCGAGCCGATGCCTATCTGTTCGGCAACGAGACCGTGCCCGGCATCAACGTGCTGCCGGTGCTGATCGCAGCCGATCTGCTGCCGACCACCGACGGCAAGCAGCGCGCCACCGGCAAGTACAGCGCGCTGCTGCCGAAGCTCGGCCTGCGCTACCGGCTGACGCCGGAGTGGACCTTGTTCGCGACCTACAGCGAGGCCTACCGCGCCGGCGGCGCGGAAGTGCTGCGCGGCCAGGGCACCATCAACGCGTTCAAGCCCGAGTACACCCGCAACTACGAGCTCGGCTTCCGCGCCATGCCTTGGCAGAAGGTCGGCATCAATCTGAACGTCTATCACGTCGACTGGCGCGACCAGCAGGTGGCGACCATCGACAGCGATGATGGCTTCGACTACAGCACCAACAACGCTGCCAATTCGGTGCTCGATGGCGCGGAACTGGAAACCCGCTGGCGGCCGTTGAAGGGGTTCGACCTGTACCTGAGCAGCGGCTATGCGCGCACCCGGTTCAAGGATTTCGTCGACAACGGCCAGGATTTCTCCGGCAACCAGTTCGTCGACGCGCCGCGCTTCAGTGGCAGTGTCGGCGGCAGTTACCGGCACCGTACCGGTACCTTCCTGTCGCTGAGCTACAGCAGCACGGCCGCCTACTACAGCAGCCCCGCCAACGCTGCCGACGAGCGTGGCGACATCCGCAGGCTGCTCGATGCGCGGTTGGGCTATCAGGGCCAACGGCTGGCGGCCTATCTCTACGGCCGCAACCTGCTCGATGACGACACCGTCAAGAGCAGCGTCCGCACCACCACCGGCCTGGGCCTCACCGAAGAAGGGCGGTTCGTCAGCTACGGCACCCTGCGGCGCCTCGGGGTGCAGCTGGAAGCACGCTTCTGAATTGGTTATTGAAACGCCCAACCAGTGTCCAACGATTACTTATTCCGCATGAACTCATCGACAGCAGCATCCGGATCTTCGCGAGGCCGCGCCTGGTCGCGCGGCGTGCTGGCCGGGCCGGTCTGCTTCATCACGGCGGCGCTGGTGATGGCCGGCGGCGCGCTGTGGGTTCCGAAAGGCCCGGCCAGCATCGACAACATCGCCCTGCCGATCCTGCTGTTCCCGGCGATCTGGGCGGCGCTGTTCTTCTACCTGATGCTGGACCGGAAGCTGGGCCGCGCCTGGCTGGTGGCGGCGCTGCTGTGCGCCGGGCATGCCGCGCTGATCGCGCGCCATGTGCTGGCCAGCCAGGCCGCTATTCAACCGGCCAGTCATGTCGCGAAGGAAACGGCCGGCGAGACATCACCCGCGCCGGCCACTGAAGGAGCTGAACGATGATCTCGCTGTCGCAAGGCCGCACCAAGGAATTGCTCGCCATCCACGGCTGGAGCGCCGTATTCCTAGGCCTGCTGCTGTACGCGGTGATCCTGACCGGCGTGGTGTCGGTGTTCGCACGCGAGATCGGCGACTGGTCGGCACCGCTGCAGCAAGCGCGGCCCCGGGCATTGCCGGCGCAGGGATTGGACGCGGCGATCCGCAAGGCGGCGAATGACATCGACCCGGTCTTCCACGACGAAGTCTTTTTCTTCTCCGATACCGCCGGCCGCATCCGCAGCTTCTTCCACACCCACGAAAAGAAGGACGGCAGCAAGGTCCCGGAGGAGAAGGGCGTGGAGTTCGATTTCGATCCGCGGACTCTGGCCGTGCTCGATCGCCGCGAAGGCTGGGCCGACGACATCCGCGACCGCAACGTGCCGAAGGCGCTGGCGGACTTCTTCGTCGAACTGCACGTCAGCCTGCATCTGCCGGCGCCCTGGGGCCAGCTGCTGACCGGCGTGCTCGGTCTGGCGATGCTGCTGGCGGCGGTCACCGGCTTTCTGGTTCACCGCCACCTGATCCGCGAACTGTTCACCTTGCGCAGGAACAAGGACCCGCTGCTGGTTCGGCGCGATGCGCATGTGATCGCCGGCACCTGGAACCTGCCGTTCGCGTTCGTGCTGGCGTTCACTGGCAGCTTTTTCAGCTTCGCCGGTTCGTTCGGCATCCCGGCGATGGCGATGGTGGCCTTCGGTGGCGATCAGGAAAAACTGATCGAGACGGTGGTCGGCACACCTGCCGCCGAGGACAGGACGCCAGCCGCGTTCGGCGATCTCGACGCCATGCTCGCCGATGCGCGCCAGCGCTCGGCCAGCGAGGTGGGCTCGGTGGTCATCAATCATTACGGCCGTGCCGATGCCCACGTCATCGTCAGCACGCTGGCGCCGGACGGCAAGCTCGGTGGCGCGACCTACACCTATGCCGGCGCCGGCAAGGATCCCGGCGCCGCCGCGTTCATCCAGCAGAAGCCGACGCTGGGCCTGGTGCCATCCGTCGGCAACGATCTGGTGGCG
>NZ_JAHFRY010000128.1 GCF_023266035.1 Nevskia sp. | reverse complement strand
GATGCCGGCGACCCCGTTCGCAGCGCCGCCACCGGATGCGCCGCGCCCGCAGATGTACGCCAACCTCGCCAACCAGACCGGCTTTCCGGACCTGATCGTGCCGGCCGGCATGACCAGCGCCGGCCTGCCGGTGACTTTGTCCTTTCTCGGCCTGGCCTGGAGTGAACCGAAGCTGTTCGGCTACGGCTACGACTTCGAGCAGGCCACCCAGGCGCGCGTGCTGCCGAAGCACACGCCAGCGCTGAAGACCGATGTCATCACCTACTGAGCCCACCCGAGTCCGGCGAATGAAAAACCCTGTCCTGCTTGCTGCGGTCCTCCTGTCTGCCAGCGTGTCCGCGCAGGCGGCATCGTTCCATCTCGAAGAAGCGACGATCCCCGACATCCAGCAGGCGATCCTGGCCAAGGAACTGACCTCGACCCAATTGGTCGAGCTGTATCTGAAGCGGATCAAGGCCTACAACGGCACCTGTGTCGCGGAGCCGAAAGGCATTCTCGGGCCGATCACGACGATCCCGAATGCCGGCCAGCTGAACGCGCTGGTGACCTTGAACCTGCGGCCGAAGACGCTGAAGAAATGGGGCTTCGATGCCCGCAAGGCGCGCAGCCTCACCGACAAGGCCGACGGCAATCCGCAGATGCCGGACGCGCTCGAAGTGGCCGCCGCGCAGGATGCCGCGTTCGCCAAGACCGGCCAGCTCGCCGGCCCGCTGCACGGCGTGGTGATGGCGATCAAGGATCAGTACGACACCTTCGACATGCGCACCACTTCCGGTGCCGACGCCTTCTACGCCAACGACCGGCCGCCGGAAGATTCCACCTTCGTCGAACGCCTGCGTGCGGCGGGCGCGATCATCATCGCCAAGAGCAATCTCGGCGAATACGCCTCGGGCATTCCGCGCAGTTCCTACGGCGGCACCTTCTGCAACGCCTATGACACCGAGCGCAGCCCGCGCGGCTCCAGCTCCGGTTCGGGCTCGGCGGTCGGCGCCAATCTGGTGACCTGCTCGATCGCCGAGGAATCCGGTTCGTCGATCCGCGGCCCGGCCAGTGCCGCCAGCTCGGTCGGCATCGCCGCGACCGAGGAACTGGTCAGCCGCAAGGGCATGGTCCAGATCGGCATCAACACCCGTGTCGGGCCGATCTGCCGCACGGTCGCCGACGCAGCAAGAGTGCTCGACGTGATCGCCGGCTATGACCCGAAGGACGAGCTGACCGCGTTCTCGATCGGCCGCATGCCGAAGGAGGCTTACGTCAGCTACGCCAAGCCGACGCCGCTGGCCGGCCTGCGCATCGGTGTGGTGCGCGAGTACATGAATAAAAAGCTGTTCACCAAGGCCGACGAGCAGACCATCGATCTGGTCTCGCAGGGCGCGGAAGATCTCAAGAAGCTCGGCGCGACGATCGTCGATCCAGGCCCGGAAGGCGAACTGTTCACCGCCTGCCTGCGCAAGTACGTGCCGCAGGACAGCAACAAGCTGTACACCAAGCGCTTCCCGGAACTGTTCCCGGTCGATGCCAATGGCAAGGCGACCGCCGATCACACCGCCAAGCTGCTCGATCTGAAGATGGACCCGTCGCAGGTCTCTCCGAAGCTGAGCCTGCGCGACTTCGGCACTTCCGAGGGCGATGGCCAGGGCAAGTACTTCCTGAACCTGTATCTGCGCGAACGTGGCGACACGAAGATCAAGAGCAATGCCGATCTGATCGCCAACTCGAACTTCCATCAGGACCCGACCTTCCCGGATCGCAGGAAATCGCGCGAAACCGCGGAGAAGAACAACGAACTGGACATGAGCAATCGCCTGCTGCTGCGCTTCTCGGTGCAGCAGACGCTGCTGCAGTGCATGGCCGAGCAGCAGCTCGATGCGCTGGTCTATCCCACCAGCAACCTGCCGCCGACCAAGCTCGGCGCGCCGCAGGGCCCGCCGATCAATGGCCGCAATGGCGGCGGCGTCTGGAGCTTCATCGGCGCCCAGGGCTTCCCGGTGATCAGCGTGCCGGCCGGTTTCACCACCGAAGTCTATGACCTGATCCGCGACCCGAGCGCGCCGAAGACGCCGGACGACGCCTGGCCGAGAAGCGGTGCCGGCGGCGGCGAAAGCAAGCTTGCCGGTGACGATCACACCCGTCTGGTCGGCCCGGTGAAAGCGGTGCTGCCGGTGGCGATGGACATCGTCGGCCGGCCGTTCGACGAGCCGCTGATCATCCGCATCGCCGCTGCCTACGAGGCCGCGACCAAACACCGCAGATCGCCGCCAGCATTCGGGCCGCTGAAGGGCGAGCCATAAGCAGGAGCGCCAGCGGGCGATGCCTGTCGACCTGAACAGCGACAGCCTCGACCTCACGGCGTTGCCGCGCTTCCGGCTGGCTGCGGCGCAGGCGCGCAGGCTGCTGATCCAGGCATCGTGGCTGGGCGGGACGGGCCTCGCGGCGATGCTGGCGGCGTGGTTCTGGCCAGCAGCTCGAAGTTCGCTGCTGGCACCGCTGTGCTCGATGGTGGGCGCTTCCTTGTGGCTGCTGGCGCTGGGCCTGCTGTCGGCGCGTTCGGTAGCGGGCTGGCGCGCCCTGGCGATCGAGCCACCGCCAGCAAGCGCAGACAAGCTTCCGACCGATGCGCCGCGCCATCGCCGCGTGCTGTGGACGCTGCGCAACGCAGCCCGCGCGATCATCCGACTGCTACGCGGCGATGGCGGCCGGGCATTGCTGCTGGCGCTGTTCTCGCTGCCGCCGCTGCTGACGGTGCTCCACACCTGGAACCTCGCCCTGCCCGGTCTCTCGCTCGGGCAGCTGGCTTATGCCGGCGGCGGCGCATTGCTGTTGATGGTCTTCGGCCTGCTGGTGCTGGAGCGCTGGTTCGCCAATCTCGCCGCTGCGGAATCTCCGGAAGCGGCGCGCCTCGCGCGGCTGGTGCGGCTGCCGCTGCTGAGCTCGAGCCTGGCCGCGGCCTGCCTGTTCTTCAGCCGTACCGACAGCCTCTGGCCCGCGCGTGTCGCAGTACTGGCCGGCCTGCCGCCAGCCGCAGTGGCGGCGGAATTCGCGCTGCGCGCGCTGCTGTCGCTGTTCACCCGCCGACCGCCGACCGAAGAACCGTGCCTGCTTGCCGACAGTTACTTCGCCCGGCAGCTGCAATGGCCGCCGCGGCCGCTGGCCAATCTGCAGGACGAGTTGCAGCAACGCTTCGGTATCGACCTGCGCCAGAACTGGGCCTTCGGCTACATGCGTCGCGCACTGTTGCCAGTGCTCGGCGCGGTGCTGCTGGTCGGCTGGCTGATGACCGGCGTGCGCGAAATCGCCATCGACGGCCGCGGCATCTACGAGCGCTTCGGCAAGCCGGTGGCAGTGCTCGGCCCCGGCCTGCATGCCGGCCTGCCCTGGCCGTTCGGGCGGCTGCGAGCGGTGGAGAACGGCAGCATCCACGCGATCAGCACGGTGATCGAAGACGACGAAGCAGCGGACACCAGCGACGCCGAAGGCCCTGCGCCGGACGCGGCGAACCGCCTCTGGGACGCCGCCCACGAAAGCGAGAACGGCCAGGTGATCGCCGGGCTCGCCGGCGACAAACAGAGCTTCCAGGTGATCAACATGGACGTGCGCTTCATCTACCGCATCGGCCTCGGTGATGACGCGGCGATGGCCGCGACCTACAACAGCGCCGATCTGCCGACCCTGATCCGCAACACCGCCGGCCGGGTGCTGGTCGAGGATTTCGCGTCGCGCACGCTCGATGGCGTGCTCAGCGAAAAGCGCGACGAGCTGGCCCGCGATGTCGGCCGCCGCGTGCAGGCCGATCTGAATGCGCTCGGCAGCGGCGTGGAAATCCTCGCGACCTTGATCGAGCAGATTCATCCGCCGGCCGGCGCCGCCAACGCCTATCACGGCGTGCAGGCTTCGCTGATCAAGGCGCAGGCGGCGATCGCCCGCGAGCGCGGCCGGGCCGCGGAAGAAATCAACGACGCCCAGCTGCAGGCCTCGATCGCCACCGACAAGGCCGGCGCCATCGCCCGCGAAGCGATGTCCGGCGCCGAAGCTGCGCAACTGCGTTTCGCCGCCGAACAGAGCGCCTATCAGGCGGCCGGCAAAGCCTTCGTGCTCGAGCAGTACCTCGGCCAGCTGAGCACAGGCCTCAAGGACGCGAAGCTGGTATTGCTCGATCACCGCATCGGCAGCGGCGCTTCCGCACCGACCCTCGACCTGCGGCGCTATGCGCCGCCTGCGGACACCGCGACGCCATGACCGAATTTCACAGCCCAGCCAAGGCCATCGCGCCGCTGCCGCGACGCCGGCTCGCGATCGCCGCCGTGCTGGTCGCTTTCGCGGTCGCCACCGCGAGCCTGGTGCAGGTGCGGGCTGGCGAAGCGACCGTGGTCACCCGCTTCGGCAACCCGGCGCGCGTGCTGCTGGCGCCGGGTCTGGCCTGGCGGCTGCCGGCGCCGTTCGAGACCGCGATTCCGGTCGACCTGCGCTTGCGCACCACCTCCAGCGGCCTGCAGGACGCCGGCACCCGCGATGGCCTGCGGATCATCATCCAGGCCTATGTCGCCTGGCAGGTCGAGCCCGATGCCGCCAGCGTGCAGCGCTTCATGCGCGCGGTGCAGAACCGGCCGGATGAAGCCGCGCGACAGATCCGCAGCTTCGTCGGCTCGGCCCTGGAGATCACCGCCAGTGGCTTCGAGCTGGCGCAGCTGATCAATACCGATGCCTCGAAAGTGCAGATCGCCGATTTCGAGGCGCGGCTCGGCGCTCAGATCGAGCAATCGCTGCTCAAGTCCTACGGGCTGAAGGTGGTGCAGGTCGGTATCGAGCGCCTGACCCTGCCGAGCGTGACCCTGGCGGCGACCGTCGACCGGATGCGCGCCGAGCGCGACACCATCGCCACCGAACGCACCGCGATCGGCAAGCGCCAGGCCGCCGAGATCCGCTCCGCCGCCGAGCGCGACGCGCGGATCATCCAGGCCGATGCGACGGTCAAGGCGGCGCAGATCGAAGCCGAATCGCGCGTGCAGTCGGCCGGCATCTACGGCCGCGCCTATGCCGGCGCGCCGCAGCTGTACAAGCTGCTGCGCTCGCTCGATACGCTGGGGACGCTGGTCAATCCGGGCACCCGGTTGATCCTGCGTACCGACGCCGCGCCGTTCCGCGCGCTGGTCGACGGGCCGCCGGACATGGCCAAGTGAGTCCTGATCCGAGCCCCAGTCCCTGGCTGCAGGCCGGCCGCTTCGCGTTCATCGCGCTGTATGCGGTGACCGCCCTGGTGGCGCTGCGCTGGGCGACCTCGAACATCGCTCAGGTGGACCCGCAGAACGCCGCCGTGGTCGTTCGCATGGGCACGCTCGACCGGGTGCAGAACGCCGGCCTGCTGCTGGCCTGGCCGCCGCCGTTCGAGCGCGTGCTGCTGCTTCCGTCGGCGGAAAGCGTGCTCGAACATCGGGTCACCGGGCTGGCCCGCTCGGCCGCCGCGCGCGCTGCCGAAATGTCCTCCGAGGACGATGACGAAGCAGCCCCCTTGAACGATGCCCTGGCCGGCTCCGGTTATCTGCTGACCGGCGACGCCGGCATCGTGCAGATGGATCTGCGGGTGTTCTACAAGGTCATCGAGCCGCGCGACTACGCGCTGCAGCGCGAGCATCTGCTGCCGGCGCTCGATCGTCTGGTCACCCGCACCGCGCTCGCCGCCTGCGCCGCGCGCGATCTCGACACCATCCTGGTCGCGCGGCCAGAGCTGGTCGCCGACAGCGCCAACAGCGCCGCTGCCGAGCAGCGCGAGAAGCTGCGCGGCGAGCTGGTGCAAAGCATCAATGCCCGCTTGATAAGCCTGAAGCAGGCCGGCAACGGCCTCGGCATCGAGATCGCGCGGGTCGACGTGCAGTCTTCGCTGCCGCCGGCTACGGTCGGCGCCTTCAACGCGGTGCTGACCGCCAGCCAGCAGGCCGAGCGCAATGTCGCCGAAGCGCGCAGTGATGCTGCCTGGAGCGTGCAGCAGGCCACCCAGGCCGCCGACCGTCTGCTGCAAAGCTCCGAAGCGACCGCCGCCGAACGTCTGGCCAAGGCGCAGAGCGATACCGCCGCCGTGCAGCAACTGGCCCAGGCTATGCGCGACGGCGTCGATCCCGGCCTGCTCGAACGCGTCTATCGCGAGCGGATCAAGGCGGTGCTGGCCCAGGCCGGTTCGGTGACCACCGTCGATCCGCGCGACGACGCAAAGCTGATCCTCTCGGGCACCGAATGAGCGCCACCACCGCAGTGCTGAGCCAGGACGAACAGCGCGGCGCCGCACGCCAGCTGAGCCTGGCGATGACCGCGCTGGGTCTGTTTGGGCTCGGCCTGGCCTGGAACGGGCTGGCGCCGAGTCAGGCCGGCGTCGGCCAGTTGATCCTCGGTGCGGCAGCACTCCTGGTCGGCGTGCCGGTGCTGCGTGCGGCCTGGCACAGCCTGCGTCATCCCGATCTGCACGGCATCACCGATCTGCTGATCGCGCTGGCGATGCTCGGCGCCTGGGCGGTCGGCGATCTGATCACTGCGGTGCTGCTGCCGATCGTGATGATCTTCGGCCACGTGCTCGAGGAGCGCAGCGTCATCGGCTCGCAGGAAGCGATCGAAGCACTCGGCAAGCTGACCCGCAGCAGTGCCCGGCTGATCATCGCCGACGGCAGCCTGCGCGAAGTCGACAACGCCGAGCTGAAGCCAGGCGATCAGGTGGAAGTGCGTGCCGGCGACCGGGTGCCCGCCGATGGCCGGGTGCTCGACGGCCGCGCCAGCCTCGACACCGCGCCGATCACCGGCGAATCGCTGCCGGTGGAAGCGGTTGCCGGCGTCGACGTGTTCGGCGGCGCGATCAATCTCGATGGCCGCCTGCGCATTCTCGTCACCCGCACCGGTGCCGAATCGACGCTCGGCAAGGTGATCGGCCTGATGCAGCGCGCCGAGCGCTCGAAGCCGCCGATCACCCGCCTGCTCGAACGCCACGCCAGCCAGTATCTGGTGCTGGTGCTGCTGATCGCCGCGGTCACTTACTTCACCACCCAGAACCCGCAGGCGATGCTCGCCGTGCTGGTTGCCGCCTGCCCCTGCGCGCTGGCGCTGGCGGCGCCGGCCACGGCGATCGCCGGCATCGCGGTGGCGGCGCGTCACGGCATCCTGATCCGCGGCTCGGCCTTCCTCGAGGAACTGGCCGATACCAGTTCGCTGATCGTCGACAAGACCGGCACGCTGACTTTCGGCAGCCTGCGTCTGCAGGCGCTGCAGCTTGTCGACGGCGGCACGCGCGATCAGGCACTGCTGCTGGCCGCGAGCCTCGGCGCGGTCAGCAGCCATCCGGTCAGCCGGGCGCTGGCGCGTCAGGTTCCGGCCGAAGCCCTGTTGCCGCTGGACGAGATCCGCGAGCGGCCCGGCCTCGGCGTGATCGCACGCAGCCCGCAAGGCGAAGTCCTGCTCGGCCGGCCGGAATTGTTCGAGCAGCACGGCATCGTCACCACGCCGGTGCCGGCGCATGACGGACCGATCGCCGGCCTGGCGCTCGAAGGCCGCTTCCTCGCCTGGCTGCTGCTGGCCGATACCCTGCGCCCGGAAGCTGCAGTAGCGCTGGCCGATCTGCGCCGCCTCGGCCTTGGTCGCCAGCTATTGCTGACGGGCGATCGCAGCAGCGTCGCCCACGCCGTGGCCGAGGACGTCGGCATCGCCGACGTGCAGGCCGAGGCATTGCCGGAGGACAAGCTGGTCCGCGTCACCACCGAGATCGGCGCCGGCTTCCGACCGATGGTGGTCGGCGATGGCATCAACGATTCGCTGGCGTTGAAGGCCGGCGTGGTCGGCGTGGCGATGGGCGCCGGCGGTGCCGACATCGCGCTGGCTTCGGCAGACATCGTGCTGATCGGCAGCGATCTGCGCCGCCTCGGCACCTGCATCCGCTTGAGCCGCCTGTGCCGGCGCACCTTGTTCATCAACGTCGTCCTCGGCCTGGCCTGGACTTTGGCGATCGTCGCCGCCGCGGCCTTCGGCCTGCTTGGCGTGGCCGGCGCGATGATCGCGGCGATCCTGCACAACCTCAGCAGCCTGCTGGTGCTGGCCAATGCCGGGCGCCTGCTGCGCTTCCACGAGCCGCTGCCACGAATAACAAGCTCGCCGAAAGCCGGCCTCACGTAGGGGGACGCTGCCGGCGGCCGTCCGAAGGAAGGTCACCGACGACTTTCGACCACCTCCGGAGCAGATCATGCGGGCATTGGCTTCCACGGCGTTGCTGGCCATTCTCAGCAGCACGGCGCTTTCGGCCTTTGCGGCTCCTGCCTACGAGCACTACCTGAAGCTGCGGCCGGAGAACGTCGCGATCGGCAATTTTCCGATCGAGAAGAAGCCGATCCTCACCGTGAAGTCCGGCGCTACCGTGCGCATCGACGGCGGCGGCGGCCAGCGCTGGCAGGACAAGGACCCGCTGGTCTGGGCCAAGGAAGAAGGCATCAGCCTGACTGCCGAACAGGCGGCGGCGATGACCGAAACCGCAAGGGTGCTGAAGGAAACGCCGCGCCAGGCCGGCATCGACGGCGGCCATATCCTGGTCGGGCCGATCGCCGTCGAAGGCGCGATGCCTGGCGATGCGATCGAGATCCGCATCCTGTCGGTGGAACCGCGCATTCCGTACGCGACGGTGTCGACCCGGCCGGGCCGCGGCGGCATTCCCGATGAAGTGCCGGAAATCTATTCGCACACCGTCAAGCTCGATCTGGCGCGCAAGGTCGGCGTCTATGAACCCGGCATCGAAATTCCGCTCGGCCCGTTCATGGGCGTGATGGGCGTGCAGCCGCCGTCCGAGGACGGCCCGAACCGGCGCAGCGGCCCGCCCGGCGTGTTCGGCGGCAATCTGGACTGCAAGGAACTGGTCGGCGGCACCTCGTTGTTCCTGCCGGTGTTCCATCCGGGCGGCCTGTTCTACACCGGCGATTCGCATGCCGGACAGGGCGATGGCGAAGTCACCGTCACGGCGATGGAAACCGCCAACACCGCGATCCTGCAGTTCATCCTGCACAAGGGCATGAAGCTGAGCGCGCCGCGCGCCGAAAGCACGACCCACTGGATGGCCTTCGGCCTCGATCCGGTGCTGGACAAGGCGATGCAGATGGCGATCCGCCAGACCAACAGCTACCTGTTCGATCTCAAGGGCATGGAGTTCAAGCGCGCCTTCACCCTGTCGAGCATCGGCGTCGATTTCCGGGTCACCCAGGTGGTCGACGGCACCCAGGGCATCCACTCGATGATTCCGAAGAAGATCTTCGTCAACGACAAAAGCCGTTTCTGGTCGGCGAAGTAACGATCAGGTTTCGATCGGTCTGGACGTCGATGCACCGGCCCGTCGCACCAGCTTGCCGGCCTTGTGCCGGAAGCGCAGCGACAAGCCGAGGGCGGCCATGCCGAGGCCGGCGGTCAGGCCCCACCACATGCCGTCCGGGCCGAGGCCGGCGCGGAACGCCAGCCACCAGGCCACCGGCATGCCGATCGCCCAGTACGAGAGCAGGGTGAGCAACATCGGCATGCGGGTGTCCTTCAGGCCGCGCAGCGCGCCGTTGGCGGTGGCCTGCAGGCCGTCGAACAACTGGAACGCGGCGGCCAGCCACAGGAAGCCGGCGGCCTGCATCGCGATCACCGTGTCGTCGGTGTAAAAGGCGACGATCAGGCCGCTGAACAGCAGCATGATCGCGGCGTTCGACGCGGCATTGAGGCCGCCGAGCGCCACGCCGGTGTAGCCGCGGCTGCGCGCCGCCAGGTAGTCGCCGGCACCGGCGGCATGACCGACGCGCACCGTCGTCGCCATCGCCACGCCGAGCGGAATCATGAACACCAGCGACGAGAAATTGATCGCGATCTGGTAGGCCGCGACGGTGCCTTCACCGAAGCGCGCCATCAACAAGGCAGTCAGCACGAACAGGCCGCCCTCCGCCGTGATGATCGCGGCGATCGGCAGGCCGAGCTTGAGGATGTCGCGCGCGCCCTCGCCCGCCGCCAGCTGTCCGGTCGCGGCATCGGCAACCCAGGTTGCGCGCAGCGCCGGCACCCGGCGGTACTGCCAGGCGAGCACGGCGGCCATCAAGGCGGTCGCCAGGGTCGAGGCCAGGCCCAGGCCCTTGATACCGAAGGTCGGCAGCCCGAACGGACCGAACAGCAGCAACCAGCCGAACAAGGCGTTGGCGGCCGGGCCGATCAGTGCCGCGATGACGATCGGCCGCACCTGGCCCAGACCTTCGGCACCGAAACGCAGCGCGAACCAGAGCGCCGTCATCAGGCCGACGCCGGAATACCAGCGCAGGAATTCGATCGCGTCCGCGGTGGTCGCTGCCGACAAGCCAAGTGCTTTCAGCATCGGCGGGCCGACCAGGTTCAAGAGCCCGGTCCAGATCACCCCGACGATCAGCGCAAAGCGCCGCGAACGGCGCAGGAATGCACCGAGTTCGGCCTGCGGCCGCTGGGCGCCGTAAAGCTGCGCGGCGATCGGCGCGCAGGCCATCATCAGACCCATGAAAAAGATCAGGAACAGGTTGTAGACATTGACCGCCACGGCCACCGCCGCCAGCGGCTGCGGGCCAAGCCGGCCGGCGTAGATGGTATCGACCGTGCCCATGCCGACGGCCGCGATCTGGGCGGCAATCAGCGGCAACGCCAGGCGCAGGTTGGCGGTGAGTTCGGCGCGAAACGCCGGGGAAAAGAGGGGGAACATCGTCAGGAATCCGGAAATCTGTGACTGGCGCCGCCCTGCAGGGCACGGCGCGAAGCCGCACAGTGTGCGCCCGACCGCTCGGCGCTTCCATCCACCCTGACGGAAGTACTGTCGGGACAGCGCCGCAAGCGCCGTGCATCATGTCCACGTCCCATCGCCTTCCACTTCCTCTTGGACCAGCCCGACACCCAGTTCGCCCCCCGCGGCGACGACCGCGTTGCCTACCAGTTGCTCGGCCCGCCGCCGGGCGTGAGCGCGCGCGATCTCGTCTCCACCACCGGCGTCTGGAGCCACCTGGACATCTTCTGGGAAGAGCCGGCCTCGGTACGCTGGATGCGCCGGGTCGCCAGCTTTTCGCGACTGATCCGCTTCGATCGGCGCGGCTGCGGCCTGTCCGATCCGCGGCCGCTCGATGGCGGCACGATGGTCGATCACTGGATCGAGGATCTGCTCGCCGTGCTCGACGCCTCCGGCTCGGAACAGGCGGTGCTGCTCGGCACCATCGACGCCGGTCCGCTGCTGCTGGAGTTCTATGCGCGGCATCCGCAGCGCGTCTCGGGCCTGATCTTCGTGTTCACCAGCGCCTGCTTCGCGCAGCGGCCGGACTATCCCGAAGGCCATCCGCAAGCGGTGGGCGATGCGCTGATCGAGATGGTTGCCCAGGGCTGGGGCCGCACCGAATTCGCAGCCAGCTTCGATCCCAGCCAGGCCGACAATCCGGCCGCGCTGAAGTGGTACACCAAGCTGCATCGGGCGATGGCTTCACCGCGCGCGGTGGTCGAGAACCTGCAGATTTCGGCGAAACTCGATGCCCGCCACCTGCTGCCGACAATCAGCGTGCCAGTGCTGTCGCTGGGCCGCCGCGATCTGGCGATCTTCCCGGCCGTGCAGAGCCGCTTCATCGCCGAGCACGCACCGGGCGGGCGCTATCTAGAGATTCCCGGCCGCGACGCCGACATGATCTGGGAAGGCACCGACGAGATCATCGCGGCGATCGAGGAATTCGTCACTGGCCAGAAACCGGCGGTCGTTGCCGAGCGGGTGCTGGCGACCCTGCTGTTCACCGACATCGTCGATTCGACCAAGCAGCTCGCCAAGCTCGGCGATGCGGCCTGGCGGGAAAAGCTCGACCAGCACGATCGCATCGTCCGCCATACGATCAGCTGCCACGACGGCCGGCTCATCGATGCCGCCGGCGACGGCACCCTGGCAACCTTCGCCACACCCGGCAAGGCGATCGACTGCGCCCGCGCGCTGCATCCGGCGATGGACGCGCTGAAGATCGAGATCCGCACCGGCCTGCACATCGGCGAGATCGAGCTGCGCGAGGAAGGCCGCATCGGTGGCATGGCGGTGCACATCGGCGCCCGTGTGCTCGGCTATGCCGAAGCCGGCGAAGTGCTGGTGTCACGCACGGTGCGCGATGTACTGATCGGCGGCCGTTTCGAGTTCAGCGAGCGCGGCGTGCACACGCTGAAAGGCGTGCCGAGCAAGTGGCCGCTGTACGCCGTCGATGAGCCCGAGACTGGCGAAGAGACCGAAGCGCCCGGCCTGCGCGAACGGCTGCGCTCGCGGCTGCGCTGAGCCTTCAGCCCGGCTTGGTCGTCTGCATTGACGGCCGCGCCGCGAAGCCCTCATAGAACGCTGCGAGCTTCGGCGCTCGTTCGCGCCAGGCCAGCCGGCCGAAACGCAGATCGAGATAACCGAGGGCGCAGGCAACGGCGATGGTGTCGATGCGCGGATCTTCGCCGAAGGCAGCCGTTTCGCTTTCCAGCTGGCCGACGCCGCGCAGGATCTTGTCCTCCTGCCCTGCCTGCCAGGCCGGCCAGCGCAGTTCGGCCGGGCGCAGCGCTTCCTCGTAACGGGCCAGCAGCGCGGCATCGAGAATGCCGTCGGCCAATGCATGGCGGCACTGCACGGCCCAGCGCTCGGCGCCGGCTGCGGGCTGCATCGGCAAGGCCGGCTTGAGGCTCATCAGGTAATCGCAGATCACCCGGCTGTCGTACAGCGTGCTGCCGTCGGCCAGATTCAGAGTCGGCACCTTGGCGAGCGGATTGCGCGCGGCAACGCCAGCATTGGTTTCGATCGGCGATACCGCGGCAGTGATCACGTCGATCTCGTCGCTCAGGCCCAGCTCGTGGGCCAGCACGCGCACCTTGCGGGCGTAAGGCGAAGCAGCTGAGTAGAGCAATTTCATGGACATCATTGGGGCCTCTCAAGATTCGGGTTCACAGCAGATTCAGAGGTTCATCGCGGGCGGCCAGCGCTTCGGCCTCCGCCGGCGTGCGCTCGTAGGCGCGGCGCATCGCCCGGGCATAGGCCGGAAAATCCAGGCCCAGACGTGACTCCAGCTTCTTCGCTTCGCGGCCAAGGGCGACCCAGTCCGGCGGCGTTGCCAGCGCCTGGAACGCGAAGATCACGGTGTTGCCGTCAGGTACCACGCGCTGGACGATCATCCGTTCGTCGAAGGCTTCAGCGATCACCCGCTTGTAGCGGCGCAGCGCTTCGGTGGTGACCAGGATGTTGGCGACCAGCATTCCATCCGGACGCAGCCGCGCACGGATGTTGGCGTAGAACTCAGGCTGGCCGAAGCCGCTGGCGATGCCGGTTTCGGTATAGCCGTCGAGCAGCACCAGATCGAAGCGCTCATCGGTGTTGGCGAACCATTCGCAGGCTTCGGCGTGAACGATGCGCGAGCGCGGCGCGTCGGCCGGCACCTGGAACTCGCCGGCCAGCGCGATCACCCGGGCATCGATCTCCAAGGTGGTGATCCGCGTGCGCGGCAGATGGTGGTGGCAGAACTTGGTCAGCGAACCACCGCCGAGACCAGCGATGACGATGTGCTTGGGCCGCGGCAAAAACAGCAGCGCCGCCATCATCCGCCGCGTGTAGGCCAGCTGCAGCGCGATCGGATCGTCGACGCTCATCTCGCTCTGGATGTAGTCCGGGCCGAAATACAGACGGCGATAGATGCCGTCATCGACGACCGAGGGCTCGCCCGACACCTGACTGCTGCCAGCCGCAGCACCTGCCCCCGAACTAACCACTCTGCGACAGCAGCCGCGCGTTGCCGCCGACCGCCGCCGTGTTGATGGTCAGGGTC
>NZ_JAHFRY010000127.1 GCF_023266035.1 Nevskia sp. | reverse complement strand
TCGATCTCGCCGACCAGCCGGAGCAGATTTCGCTTGAACTGCGCAGCTATGTCATCGCCATCAGCTGGTTCAAGCGGGAGTTGAAGCTCTACGAAAAGCTGTTCGGCAAAGGCAACAGCTTTGCCCCTGTGCGGGACCATCTCCGCGAAGTGGGCAACAGTCTCGACGAAGGCATTGCCTGGATCGAGGCCTACGCCCAGAAGAAGATTGACTACGCGGAGCTTCAGGAAAACTTGAAAGATCACACGGCTACGGGTCTGGAATATGTACTCGATGCCACACCAACGCTGTTTCGCCAGTGGCCTGCCCGAACCTCGAAGCAGGCCATAACGCTGGCTGACGACCTTGAACTGCTCGTCGAGCAGATCGTCGAGGAAATCCGACGCAAGGGCTACCAGCTGTACCACGTACTGATCGATGCAGACCCGATCAAGCACGAGAGCGAACTGATCCTCTCGGCGCAGCAATCCAGAAGAGAACATTTGAAATGACGGTAACCCGCAAGAAGCTGATCGAAGTCGCGCTGCCGCTGGAAGCGATCAACAAGGAATCGCTCCATCGCAAACAGAAGGCACCCAAAGGCTGGCCTACATCGTTTCACAAGTGGTGGGCGCAACGACCGCTTGCGGCAGCACGGGCAGTGATTTTTGCGCAAATGGTAGATGATCCCTCTAGCTTGCCAGACTTGTTCCCAACCGAAGAAAAACAACAAATCGAGCGGCAACGCCTATTTGGAATAATAGAGGATTTGATTCAATGGGATAACACAAGCAACAAAGTAGTAATTGACAAAGCCCAAGCAGAAATTTGGAAAAGCTGGCGGCGAGCATGCGCAGATTTTGCCGGCCACCCTAAGGCAAAAGAACTATTTGACCGAAACAGATTGCCCCTATTCTGCGATCCATTTGCTGGAAGTGGCAGCTTGCCGCTTTCGGCCCAATGGCTTGGGCTAGAAAGTTACGCGACCGATCTCAACCCGGTTGCCGTTCTTATAAACAAGGCAATGATTGAAATTCCAACAAGTTTCTCTGATAAGCCACCGATCAATCCGGCATGGCAGCAGAAACAAGATGGCGAAAAAGCAATGATCTTGTGGCAGGGTGCGCAAGGATTGGCGGAGGATGTCCGTTACTACGGGCAGTGGATGCGCACAGAAGCTGAGAAACGCATTGGCCATCTCTACCCAAAAATTGAAATTACTGAAGCCATGGCTTCAGTAAGGCCGGATCTAAAGAAGTATATCGGGCTCAAGCTGACTGTTATTGCATGGCTTTGGGCGCGCACCGTAAAGAGCCCTAATCCAGCATTCTCAGATGTAGATGTTCCCCTTGCTACGACTTTTATGCTTTCCACAAAAGTGGGAAAAGAGGCATACGTCAAGCCGGTGATTGATGGAAATAATTACGAATTCACAGTAGAAAATGGGGCTCCAAAGGATTCTTCATCCGCCAAGAACGGCACTTCGGCTGGCAAACGTAAGGCGTTTACATGCCTTATATCAAAGGTCCCAATCGGCTATGAGTATATTCGTTCCGAGGCGAAAGCTGGGCGCATGGGAGAGCGCCTTATGACGATGGTGGCCGAAGGCGACCGTGGACGTATATTCCTATCTCCGACTCCAGAAATGGAAGCTTTGGCTCGCGCAGCAAAGTCAACCTGGAAGCCGGATTGTGAAATGCCAAAGAAGCATCGTGATTTTAAGCCGCCGGTGTATGGCATGAATAATTTAGGAGATATTTTTACCGATCGCCAGTTGACCGCACTGACGATATTCTCTGATTTGGTGAGAGAGGCGCATGCGCAAGTAAAGCAAAATGCGTTGTGCGTCAACATGGTTGATGACAATAAAGGGCTAAACGTCGATGGCAAAGGCGCTAGCGCCTACGCCGATGCAATTTGTACTTACTTAGCCTGCGTGTTAGATCGGATGGTTTATTACGGATCTAGTTTGACGTCATGGCTCCCTAAGGACAATGCGCTTAGGGATTGCATGCCACGCCAAGTCCTTGCGATGACTTGGGATTTTGCAGAATGTAATCCACTTGGGAAATCAAGTGGCGACATTTCAACGTGTATAAATTCTGTTGCCAACTATTTAGATTGCGCGACTCCATTTGTCAACGGACATGCATCCCAGTGTGACGCGCAATCTCAATTGTCTGGAGGGAAAGTTTTTGTATTTAGCACCGACCCGCCTTATTACGACAACATAAGTTACGCAGATCTATCTGACTATTTTTATGTCTGGCTGCGCCGATCACTTATATCCATATTCCCAGATCTATTTTCTACGGTTGCAGTTCCCAAATTAGACGAGCTTGTCGCTACTCCACAGCGTCACGGGGGTAAAGAAGAAGCTGAGGCGTTCTTCCTAAATGGAATGACGAAGGCAATGCATCGGTTGGCTGAGCAATCCCACCCTGCTTTTCCGGTAACCATCTATTACGCATTCAAGCAGTCTGAGAGCGACGAAAACGATGGAACTACTAACACGGGATGGGATACGTTCCTCGATGCAGTTGTTTGTGCCGGTTTTGCAATTACCGGTACATGGCCTGTGCGTACCGAAGGAGCCGGGCGCATGATTGCATCTGGAACGAACGCTCTGGCTTCCAGTATCGTTCTCGTCTGTCGCCCGCGCTCGGCTTTGGCGCCGATGGCCACACGCGGGGAGTTCGTTGCTGCGCTCAAGGCCGAGCTGCCGAAGGCGCTGGTGCTCCTGCAAGCTGGCAACATCGCACCCGTCGACTTGGCGCAGGCGGCTATAGGGCCCGGCATGGCGGTGTACACGCGATATGCCAAGGTGCTTGATGCCGAAGGCAAGCCGCTGTCGGTTCGCGCGGCACTGGCTCTGATCAACCGCACACTCGATGAAGCCCTGGCCGAGCAGGAAGGTGATTTCGATGCCGATACCCGCTGGGCGCTGACCTGGTTCGAGCAGCACGGCTTTGCCGATGGCGACTACGGCGTGGCGGAGCAGTTGTCGAAGTCCAAGAACACCAGCGTGTCCGGTCTGGTCGAGGCCGGCATCCTGCTGTCGAAGTCCGGCCACGTGCGGCTGTTCAAGCCCGCCGAACTGCCGGCCGACTGGGACCCGAGCACCGATAACCGTCTGACCGTCTGGGAGATGGTCCATCACCTGATCCGTGTGCTCGAAGCCGGCGGCGAAGGCGCTGCGGCCACCCTGGCCGCCAAGCTCGGCGCCAAGGCCGAAACCGCCCGTGAGCTTTGCTATCGCCTCTACACGCTCTGCGAGCGCAAGAAGCGCGCGACTGAAGCCATGGCCTACAACGGCCTGGTGCAGAGCTGGCCGGAGATCACCCGATTGGCGGCTGACAGTGCGGCCAAGCCTGTTGATCCGCAGCAGGCTGCTCTGATCTGAGAATCTGTCAAATGCTCGGAACAGGGACCAACCCTTCTCCCCTCGGGAGAAGGGCAGGGATGAGGGGCTGTTGGGCTGGCCGCTTCCTCCGATTGAGAGACCCTCACCCGCGTTTGGCAAAGCCAGGACTGACGTTGTGTCAGTCCTGGCCGGCCAAAGCGCTCTCCCGGGGGGAGAGGGCTTTCGCGGCTGTTTCCAAGACGTTCCCGTGATCGCGATCGGCAACAAGCTCGACGGCAAGTATCTCGTCGTCGGCCGGCTGGGCAGTGGCGGCTTCGGCGAGGTGTTTCTCGCCGAGGATGTCGCGATCCCGGGCCGACAGCTTGCGTTGAAGGTGCTGTCAGCCAAGTCGGCTGGCGATCACGGCGATCTGATCTGGGAAATGCGCACCCTGGCCAAGTTCAACCACCCGGCGATCGTCGGCTTTCATCATCACTTCCAGCACGGTGACCGGCTGGTGCTGGTGATGGAGTTCTGTGCCGGCGGCAGCCTGCATGATCGGCTGGATGCGGCAGGCCCGGTTACGCAGGACGAGGTGTTCCGCTGGGCGGCTGTGCTGTTCGAAGCGATGGCCTTTGTCCACGACAAGGGCATCGTCCATCACGACATCAAGCCGGCAAACATCCTGTTTTCACAGGACGGCGGGATCAAGCTCGGGGATTTCGGCGTGGCCAATCGCGATGGCGGCACGCGCCGCTACATGGCGCCGGAAATGCTGCTGGGCGAAGCGGTGACGCGCACCGATCCGCGCGTCGATATCTATGCGCTGGCGCTGACCCTGATCGAGATGCTGAGTGGCGAGCATCCATTCGAAGGCCTGTCGCCGGCCGATTCGCTGAAGCGCCGGATCGCCCATGACTTCGTGCCGCGCGATCTGCCGCGCTGGGTGCAGGACATCCTGCTGCGCGCCAGCCATCCGACGCCGGAACTGCGTTTCCAGAAGATGGCAGATTTCGCCGAAGCGATTGCCGCAAAGCATGTGCCCTACGTGTTCGATGGCAAGCGCATCAAGGCGCATGCGCTGGCCGAGAAAGCGGAAGCGCAGTTGCTGAAGAAGAAGTGGAAGGCAGCGGAGAATCTGGCCAGCCATGCGCTGCGTGTCTGTCCCGAATCAACGATGGCGCTGGTGGTGGCCGGTCGTTGTCATTTGATGGTGCGCCGTACCCGGCAGGCGCGTGAATACCTGAGCCGTGCTTTGGGCATCAATCCGCGCATGCATGTCCAGAAGGAACTGGGCTGGCTGAACCTGGAGGAGGGGAACCTGCCGACGGCGATCTCGCTGCTGGGCGACCATCTCGATCGCAATGCCTCCGATTTCGAAGCTTGGAATCTGCTGCTGCGCTGCTTCTTTCTGTCTGGCCGTTATGAAGCGGGGGAGAAGCTGGCGCAGATGGTGATGCGCGTGTCCTCGGCAAACGAGTGCTTCCGGAACAATCGCTTCGTCTGCCGCCTGCTGAACGACGGATACAGCGCACGCGAGCTTGCCGATATCGATGCAACGGAGATCGTCAGCCCCTTCATCGTTTTCAATCTGACTGTGGCGCGCGAGTCGCCCAGCAGCTGGCAGGCCGATGGGCCGCCGTTCCTGCGCGACAAGCTGCTGTTCCAGGAATACGGCTGGGGCCTGGGCCGCAGCAGTGCCAAGCTCAATACGCTGGCCGTTCGAATGCCGGATGGCAGTGCATTCGAGTCCGCAGCACCGGTGATCTCGATCGGCAAGCTCGCATCGAACGACGTCGTGCTCGCGTCGCCATCAGTGAGCCGACGGCATGCCGTGATCGTCAATTTCGCCAATGATGTCTGGCTGCACGATCTGGGCGGAAATTTTGGTACGCGGCTTGGTGAAGACCGGGTCAGTGGTCGCATCCATCTGGATGGCGTGCACAAGCTTTTGATGGGGCGCGTCTCGGTCGAGATCGCTGCCCAAAGCAATCTTCTTGTTTGAAGCAATCAACGGAACACAATTATGGCCATCACCAATCATGAACGCGTCGGCAAGGCGCTGGAACTGCTCAAGGCGGGACTGGGACCCTTCGTCAAGCGTGAAGTCACCGCAGCGATTGCTGCGAAGACCTTGTCGGTGCAGAACGTCAGGGGCTTTCTCGATGATCCGAATCTGGCCAGCAAGGGCATCGAAGAATACGACGCGGCGGCCCTGCTGAAGCTGATGTGGGAAACCTGGAACGAGGTATTCCGCAGGATTCTTGGCCACTCGGAACGCAGCCTGGTGTCGGAGATTCGCGACTGGCGCAACAAATGGGCGCACCAGTCGCCGATCACCGGCGACGATGCCTATCGCGCGCTGGATTCGGCGGGGCGGCTGCTGTCGGCGGTGTCAGCGCCGCAGGCGGATGAGGTCGAGAAGCTGAAGATGGAGCTACTGCGGGTGCGCTTTGACGAGCAGGCACGCGGCGAGAAGCGTAAATCTTCCAGCACGGCCATTGAGAGCGCGGCCACCGGTACCTTGAAGCCATGGCGCGATGTGGTGATGCCGCATGAGGACGTGGCCAGTGGCCGCTATCAGCAGGCCGAGTTTGCGGCTGATCTGTGGCAGGTGCATCTTGGCGAGGGATCGCCGGAATACAAGAACCCGGTCGAGTTCTTCCGCCGGACCTACCTGACCGAAAGCCTGCGCGGCATGCTGGTTGGCGCAGTGCGTCGACTTGTCGCCGGTGGCGGCGATCCGGTGGTGCAACTCCAGACCAACTTCGGTGGCGGCAAGACGCACTCGATGCTGGCGCTGTATCACCTGTTCTCCGGGGCAGCGACCACGGAACTGCCGGGCATCGATGCCGTGATGCAGGAAGCCGGCGCCACGCACTTGCCGACCGCGCGGCGTGTGGTGCTGGTCGGCAACAAGATTTCGCCTGAAACCCCGTCGATCAAGCCCGATGGCACCAAGGTCTACACGTTGTGGGGTGAGCTGGCCTGGCAGCTGGGAGGCAAGGCGGCTTACTCGCGCCTGCGGGCCGATGACGAGAAAGCCACCAGCCCCGGCGATGTGCTGCGCGAGCTGTTCAACGAATACGGTCCTTGCCTGATCCTGGTCGACGAGTGGGTGGCCTACGCGCGCCAGCTGCACGACCAGAGCGATCTGCGCGGCGGTGGCTTCGAAACCCAGTTCACCTTTGCTCAGGTCCTGACCGAGTCGGCCAAGCTGGCGAAGCACTGCCTGCTGGTGATCAGTCTTCCGGCATCGGATACCACTGGCGCGCCACACACGCAGGCAGATGATGTGGAAGTGGGCGGTACTCGCGGCCGCGAGGCGCTGGATCGCTTGCGCAATGTCGTCGGGCGTGTGGAGTCCGCCTGGCGGCCGGCGAGCGCCGAGGAAGGTTTCGAGATCGTGCGTCGACGCTTGTTCCAGCCGCTGATCGATGCCGCGCAGTTCAAGGATCGCGATGTGGTGGCGCGGGCCTTTGCCGATTTCTACCGCACGCAACAGGCGGAGTTCCCGGCCGAGTGCCGCGAAGCCGACTACGAGAAGCGCATCAAGGCGGCCTATCCGATCCATCCCGAGGTGTTCGACCGGCTCTACACCGACTGGTCGACCCTGGTGAAATTCCAGCGCACTCGCGGCGTGCTGCGCCTGATGGCTGCGGTGATCCACAGCCTCTGGGAGAAGGGCGACCGCAATCCGCTGATCATGCCCGGCAACATCTCGATCGACGATGCCCGCGTGCAGTCTGAACTGACGCGCTACCTGTCGGACAACTGGGTACCGGTGATCGAGAAGGATGTCGATGGTCCGAATTCCCTGCCACTGAAGCTCGATAACGAGTTGCCGAACCTCGGCAAGTTCGCGGCCTGCCGACGCGTGGCGCGCACCATTTACATGGGCTCTGCACCAACCGCTGCTGCGGCCCACAAGGGCATCGAGGACAGGCGAGTGAAGCTGGGTTGCGTCATGCCGGGAGAATCTCCGGCGGTGTTCGGCGATGCGTTACGGCGCATGGCCGGTGCCGCCACTTACCTATATCAGGACGGTCCGAATTATTGGTATTCCACCCTGCCGACGGTGACCAAGCTTGCCGACGATCGTGCGGAGCAGTTCAAGCGTGAACCGGGCAAGGTGGTGCATGAGCTGGAACAGCGCCTGCGAAGGAATCTGACGAATCTTGGAGACTTCAATCGAGTTCATCCGATGGTGCAGGGCAGTGTCGATGTGCCTGATGATCTGGACGCGCGGCTGGTGGTACTCGGGGTGGCGTATCCGTATTCGAAGGAGACCAACAGCGCCGCCGAAACGGAAGCAAAGGCAATTCTTGAATCGCGAGGCAATGCGCCGCGCACCCATCGCAATACCCTGGTGTTCCTGGCCGCGGACAAAACGCGCCTGCAGGACCTCGAAGATGCCGCCCGCAAGTTTCTCGCGTGGCAGTCGATCCTGACCGAACAGACGAACCTCAACCTGACGCCGTTTCAGGTCAAGCAGGCGGAGACCCAGAAGACGGCCGCCGATGGCGCTGTGACCGCGCGTCTGCCTGAGACCTACCAGTGGTTGCTGGTGCCGGTGCAAGCCACGCCGCACGTGGCGATGACCTGGGAGGCGATGCGCCTTTCCGGCACGGATCCGCTGGCGGTACGAGCGAGCAAGAAGCTGCGTAGTGATGAGTTGTATCTGACTAGTTTTGCGCCAACTCGCCTGAAGATGGAGCTTGACCGGATACCGCTGTGGCGCGCAGATCATCAACAGCATGTGGCGATCAAGCAGCTGGCCGAGGACTTCGCCAGCTATCTGTACCTGCCGCGGCTCAAGGATTCGTCTGTGCTGCTGAAGGCAATTAGTGACGGCGTCGGTCTGCTGACTTGGCACAGCGATGGCTTCGGCCTTGCCGACAGTTTTGACGAGAATGCGCAACGTTACCGAGGTTTGAGGGCAGGGGTCCCCATGACGTTGGTCGATGCGTTCGCCACGGATCTGCTGGTGAAGCCTGAGGTAGCAAGCCGGCAGATAGCGATCGATCGCGCGGCTGCTGCGGCACAAGGCGATCCGACCTTAGTGTCGGCGACACCCGCCGGTATTTCAGGTGGCAACACCGAGCCAACGGTCGTACCGCCTGGTCCGCAGGTGACGGCCAAGCCCAAACGATTCCATGGCACGGCGATCTTGGACGCAACGCGTGTAGGCCGTGATGCCAGCCGGATCGCGGACGAGGTGATCGCTCATCTATCGGGGCTGGTGGGTGCCACGGTCACGGTGACGATCGAAGTGCAGGCCGAGATCCCGGCCGGCGTGCCGGACAACATCGTGCGGACGGTCACCGAGAACAGCAGGACGCTCAAGTTCAGCAGCCATGGTTTCGAGGTCGAGTGATCGATCTCTTGATTTCCATGCCGTTCATCGTTTGCCTGATAGAGGTTTGTTGATGACTCCGCGCCCTGAAGCATCAGTGTTGAACTGGTTCGACCAGCAGGCCAAGCCCTTCTTGTCTGCCCATGCGCCCGAAAAGTTGCCGTCCCTGCAAAGCGATTACGAACGCTTGCAACGACTCATCGCTCGTCCCGATCACATCACGGTCTGCTTTCTCGGCAATTCTGGTGTCGGCAAGAGCACTCTGCTGAATGCACTGGCGGCCGATGAGGCGCAGGTGCTGCCTGCGGGTGGTATTGGGCCGCTGACGGCGCAGGCGACCGAGGTTCTTTTCGATGCGCCTGAGCTTGCTTCTGCTGACGAGGGCGACGCACCCAGCGATAACCTCGAAGGGCTGATCAAGCAGGCGCGCAACATCGTCTGCGGCAAGCAATTCGCGGAACAGCCGCTGGAGTACTTGGTTGATGCGCTGCGTTTTGCCTGCAGCATGGAGCCCAAATGGGACGCCCGTCTTGATGATGCGGACATGCAGCGCGTCATTCGCATTCGCCGCATCTTGGCCGCCGGCAAAAGTGGCCAAGTTCATGAGCGCAAGTCGCAGGCCAGGACATTCGCGACCTGATCCGCCACCTGGTAGAGATATTTGGGGCTGGCATCAAGCCCTACATCCGGCGATTCGAGCGGGATCTGCGGGCCGGAAAGGTTGATGCCGACGAAGTCGTGGCAGCCCTGCAATATCCGGCGGTCGGCGACCGAGCATGCTCCGGAGAAGGGCCAGCGTAAAAGCGAACCACGAATCGGACCTGTCGGCGATGTATGCGCTTGATCGTCTAGGTGTCTACGCGAGCGCAAGCACAGAAGAATACGGTAGCAAAAATGGTAGCAATTTATTTTCTTAGTTTACTAAATCATATATATACATATACTTAAAAGTCATTTTCGATTCCTAGTCTCAGCCAGTAAAGGAAAGCGCTTAGCGATGAACTCGCTAGGCGCTTTTTCTTTTTCTGCAGTCGCTGTGCACTCTGCATTCTTCCGCGATGGTTGCATCGAACAGCGGCCAACAAAAAGGCGGAACGGCCATGCGGCCGTTCCGCCCGAGTCGATGCAGCTGTCAGCGTGGATGTCTCAGCGGCCGCCGAGACCCGCGACCGCAGCCATCACGAAGAACACGTCTGTGTTGTCCAGCGTGCCGTGGATGAACTGCGAGCCGCGGCCGAATGCGGACAGCGGAATGTCGTTGCCTGTGTGCGCGGCGACGGCGTCGGACACCTGGCCGGTGACCAGGAAGCCACCGAGTACATCGCGGTTCAGCGGGCTGGCCGGATGGCTGTTCAGCGGGGCTGTGTTGTTGCCCGGCTGCTGGCTGTCGCGCAGCGGCAGCGGATTGGTCAGCCAGTCCTCATAGCGATCGGCATTCGCGGCATAGCCGATCAGCAGCTTGAAGTCCGGATCCATCGACTGCGGATAGCCATCGGCAGCCTGCGTGTAGCGCGGGAAGCCGGCGGCATCGTAGGTGCCGACGACATTGCCGGCCGGGCCGCTGCCGCGCGGGCCGGCAGCACCGGTGCCGGCGCCGGAATTGGCGCGGCTGTCGAGATCAGCACTGCTGACGGTGGAGCCGCCGATCACCGAGAAGCCGCCGTTTTCGTGGTCGGCGGTGACGATCACCAAGGTGTTCTTGTCGCGCGCCGCGAAGGCCTGCGCCACCGCGATGGCCTTGTCGAACTCGATGGTGTCCATGATCGCGCGCTCGGAATCCATGTTGTGCGACTGCTTGTCGATCGACGCGCCTTCCACCATCAGGAAGAAGCCGTTGCGGTTGCCGTGGTCGAGCACCTCGAGAGCCTTGCGGGTCATGTCCGGCAGCAGCGGCTGGTCGGGGAAACCGAAATCGTCGACCACCGTCGAGGTGCCGCGGCGCTTGCCGAGCTTGTCCAGCGCCACATTCATGTTCGACAGCGCGAACAGGCCGAGCAGTGGCTGGTTGTTCGGCACGTTGAGCAGCGCGCTGTTGTTCGGCGCGTAGCTGAAGCCGGCGGCCTGGAAGTCGGCGATCAGGTTGCGCGCCGGATCGAGCACGCCGGGAGCGATGCCATAGGCGGAGACCAGATCGGCCGGCAGCACGTAGTCGGTGCTGTTGCCGCGCTGCGAACCGTTGAAGCCGGTGGCATTGCCGCAGGGTTCGCTGCCGGCGCAGTTCGATGGGTTGGGCAGGAACCACTTGCGGCCGCCGCCCATCAGCACGTACAGGCCGTTGCTGGCGCGTTCATCGAGGAACTGGTCGACGATGCCGGTGCCGTTGCCGCGCGCCTGGGTGTGCACGGCGTTGGCGGCCGGCGTGGCGTCGAACACATCGGCGGTGGTGACGATGCCGGTACGGGTGCCGCGCACCCGGTGCAGGTATTCCGACAGATATTCGATACGCGGATTGTCGAAGGCCGCCGTGGTGTCATCCGGGAAGACGCCTTCCTGGTTGTTCTGCGCCTTGTTGCCGGTGACGTAGTTGGACATACCGGGGGCGGAGTCGGTGACGATCGAGTTCAGCGAGGCAGTCATGATGCTGGCGCTGTACGGAAAGGTATCCATCGCCAGCGGCGTGATCGACTTGCCCTGGGAGATGCCGCCCTGGACGATGCGCGCCGCCGAACGATGACCGGCACCCATGCCGTCACCGAGCATGAAGATGATGTTCTTGACCGGTGCGATGCTGCCCGGCGCAGGAATGCCGATGATCTCGAAGTTGCCGCTGCGGCTGACGCTGCTGCCGTTGCTCTGCAGCGCGCTGACCGTGAGCGTGTGCACGCCGGGCGTGCTCAGCGAATAGGCGCGCCGCGAGGCGACCGCCGAATTCGGCGCCACCGTGGGCACCAGACCGGTGGTGACCAGGCTGACGCTGCCGGGCACCGGTACGCCATCGACGCTGAAACTGACGCTGCTGATTGTCTGGCCGGCGTCCGGCTGCACGGTGGCCTGCAGATCGAAGCGCTGGCCGGGAATGAAGCGGGCAATGATCGGCGCGCTGCTGACGCCGTTGGTGCGGAACAGCTCGCTGGGCGGGGTCAGCCGAGAGACACTCAGCGCCTGGACGTTGGTCGAGAACAAGGCCGTGGTGGCAACTGCCAGCAAGCCGGCGGTGGACAGATAACTGCGAGTTTGCATGGCAAGGCTCCTGACGGAAGAACTTCGAGACGTTGCGAAAGGGATCAGCGCTGACTGGCTGCTGCGCTGGCCAAGGGGCTGGACGGGATGTCGATGGCCAGCGCGTCCAGCTGCAGCCGCACATAGGAAATGCGATCGAAGCTTTCCTGACGGGCGCCGAGATCCAGCATGCCGATCACCGCGATCGGGCCGGGACGGTAGGCCGGGATTTCACTGGCGTCGCCGCTGGGCAGGTGCACGAACACCGTGCCCGGCGGCAGATCGTCGGCGCCGCCATCGGCCCGTTCAGCCAGATTGACCGGCTGCGAGGCCAGCAGGAACAAGCCTTCATAAGGCTCGTCCTGGCGGACCATGTAGCCCTGGATGCGGACCCGCTGATGATCGAGCGAGAGCAGCTTTTCAGTCGGCTCCAGGCCATACGGCCCCACCGGCAGCCGATACAGCTCGGTCAGCGACAGCGCGGTGGCCGGTGCGGCCACAGGTGCTTTCGGGAGTGCGGCGGGCTGCGGTGGCGCCATCGAACAGCCACCGGCACCGAGCAGCAGAGCGCTGATGCCGAGGGTTTTCAGGAGTGCCGGGAAGGGGATGCCGGAGTCTGCTGGCAAGGGGATATTCCTGGAATGTGGGCAGGTTGACAGCCGCCGATCCATAGATCGGACGAAGGCACGCTAGCCCCACTGGATTACCGGGCAATGACATTTCCTTCACCCACGCGCGGCCCCAGCGGCTGCGACTCACAGTTGCCGGCTTTTTTTGTGGGGACGCCAATCAGTTTGTCGGCAATTGCCAGTCGACATCGGCCATTCACGAAGCAGGCCCGCTGTACGATAGTTGCCATATTCCTCAGTGGCGGTGCGCACATGAGTGTTTTCCAGTCGGCAGGCCGCACCGATCTCGGCAAGGTTCGCAAACGTAACGAAGACGCCATCCTGAGCCGCGACGACGCCCGGCTCTGGGTCGTTGCCGATGGCCTCGGTGGGCACTCGGCCGGTGATGTCGCCAGCACGCTGATCGCCGAGCGGCTGGCGGCGATCGAGGTCGGCTTGTCGGCACCGGATGCCATCGATGCGATCGACGACAGCTTGCTGGCCGTGCATGAAGAACTGCGTCTGCTGGCCCAGCAGCGGCGTGTCGACCTGATCGGCTCGACAGTGGCCTTGACCCTGATTCGCGATGGCATCGGTCTCTGCGGTTGGGTCGGCGATAGCCGCGTCTATTGCTATGAGGGCGGCCAGTTGCGGCAGCTGACGGTCGATCACGCGCATGCCCCGCCGCCGGGTGTGACTTCGCAGGCTGGGGCTGGCGTACTGACCCGCGCGGTGGGTGCCGATCAGGTTCTGTCGATCGACTGGCTGGCCGTGGCCTTGAAGGCGGACACCCAGTTGCTGCTGTGCACCGACGGCGTCAACAAGGAAATGTCCGATCAGGAACTGGCGGAGGTGCTCGGCACGGCGTCCTCGGCAGAAGCCGCGATCGACAACATCTTCGCCTGCTGCCTGTCGCGCGGCGCCCGAGACAATGTGTCGGCCATCGTGATCCGAGCGCCGGCCTGATCGATGGAAGCTCGGTTCGTCGAATTCAACGAAGCCCTGATGCTGTTGGCGCAAGGCATGCGCGAGGGCAGCTTGAGCCTGGCCGAGTTCCGTCTGCAGCGACGGCAGTTGCTGGCGGCGCTCCTGACACCGGTCGCTGAAGCTTCGAAAGCCGGACCGGGTTTTGCGGTTCCCCCCGAGCCGCCATCTGTAGTGCCGGAGATCGAAAAAACCCGACCTCGTCGCGGCATGGTGGCAGCAGCAGTGTTGCTGCTGGTTTTCCTGCTGGCACTGGTACTGGTCGGCACGCTGGCCTAGTCAGCCTCTCAGCGATACAGCGCGAGGTATTGCCTGGCGGAACTGGCCCAGGTGAAATCGCGATTCATGCCGCTGTGCTGCAAGCCGGCACGGGCGACTGGATCGGCGAGCAGTTCCAGCGCCCGGCGTACGCCATAGAG
>NZ_JAHFRY010000126.1 GCF_023266035.1 Nevskia sp. | reverse complement strand
GACTTGCACGGTGACCTGATCGCCGGCCCGGACGCTGGCGGCTGAGCTGGTGTACGCAGCGCCATTGACGCTGAACAAGCCACCCGAGACCGAGATCGGCACCGCGGCGCTGATGCCGGTGATGGTGACCGCCGAGCTGTTCACCAGCGCGCCCGGCTCGGCATCGCTGACCGGCGGGAAGCTGATGGGATCAGGCGTGGCGTCGGACGCGGCATCGCCATCGTCGTTGATGATGGTGCCGATGGCGTCGCCGCGGCCGATCACGGCATTGCCGCTGACGCTGCCCAGCGTCGCGTGGAAGGTTTCGTCCGCTTCGGCAAGGCTGTCGCCGTTGATCGCGACCTTGATGGTCTTGCTGGTCTCGCCGGGGGCAAAGCTGATGGTCAGCGCGCCGCCGCTGTAGTCGCTGCCGCTGACGGCGCTGCCGTTCGAGGTCGAGGCGCGAACGCTGACCGTGCCCGTCGAAGCTGGCGACAAGCTCACCGTGAACGGCAGCACGGTGATGCCGGCATCGCCTTCGTTGATCGAGGCATCGGCGATGCTCACCGTCGACACGTCCGCCGTGGTCACATCGAACGCGGCCGAGACATCGCCGATGCTCAGCACCGCGCTGCTGCGCGCGCCCGGCGTGGCCGACGCGGTCTGACGCACCTTGACCTTCTGGCCGGCCGCGACCTTGCCGGGCGCGCTGACGAAAGCGCCGCCATCGATGCTGTAGCTGCCGTTGGCAACGGCGATCGCCGGTGCAGCGTTGACGCCGCTGACGATGATCGCCTGGCTGTCCTGCGTGCTCTTCGGCGGGGCATCGACGACTGGCGCGAACTGGAATGGATCGGGGGTCGTATCGGGCGGCCCGCCGTCATCGTTGACGATGATGCCGGTGGCCGTGCCGCGGCCGATGACGGCGCCGCCAGTCGGGCTGCTGAGCGTGGCGACGAAGGATTCATCGGGCTCGATGACGGTATCGCCGACCAGCGCGACATTGACCAGCTTGCTGGTTTCGCCGGGCGCGAAAGTGATCGTCCGGCTGCCGCCGATGTAGTCCGAACCGCTGAGCGCCGTGCCGTTGCTGGTCGAGGCCCGGACACTGACGGTGGTCGTCGCCGCCGGAGTCAAGCTCACCGTGAAGCGCATCGCGCTGGTGCCGGCATTGCCTTCGAGCATCCTCGCGTCCTGCACGCTCAAGGTCGGCACAGCAGCGGCAGCGGCTGGCACAGCAACGCTGGTCAGCAGCGTTGCCAGCAGCAGATTCGGCACTAGCCGTTGGAGGATCGGAGTCGGCAGGCGCCGGATTTTTGACGCGAAAGCGGCAGCAGCAGGCGGATGTTCGAAGCGCATGTGGAGTCTCGGGTCGTCGAGTCGGAGTGGCAGACCCGATGCGCCGAAGACGGCATTCCGCCGCGTCGATTCAAGGTTCTGCCGTCACCGGCGACGCTGCAGGTTCAAGGCCTCGCTGCTGCTGACGCTTCGTCGTCATTCAGCTGCCGTCCGTCGCCAGGCAACAAGAACCCGGCACGCGACGCGTCGGGATGCCGACGCCGCAACCCGGCCCGGATGACACCGGTGCCGGATTGATGACGCGGAGAACGCGCGTGAACAGCCGCCGGCATTGCGCCGAGCGGCAACAGTCTCAGCCGGCAAGCACCGGCAGAGCCCGTTCGAGAATCGCCCGCACCTTGGCCATGCTGGTGGCGACCCAGAGTTCGATCTGGCCGTGGATGTCGCCACTGCCGATGCCCGGCGCCCAGTTGACGCTGACCGCGAGGCAGGCATAGGCCAGCCCCAGTTCGGCCGCGAGGCCGGCTTCCGGCATGCCGGTCATGCCGACCATCGCGCAGCCGTCCTGCTTCAGGCGGCGAATCTCGGCCGGTGATTCCAGGCGTGGGCCCTGGGTCACGGCCATCGTGCCGCCGTCATGAGCAGCGACGGCGGCTGCAAGTGCTGCATCGAGCAAGGTCTTGCGCAGGGCTGGTGCATACGGATGCTCGAACTCGACGTGCTTGAGTTCACTGCCCGGTCGGCCATCGGAATAGCTGTGCTCGCGGCCCCAGCTGTAGTCGATGACATCGTCCGGCACGGTGACATCGCCGGGTGCGAACCATTCGGCGATCGAGCCAACCGCGCCGATCGCGATGACGTTGTGCACGCCGGCCGCCTTCAGCGCCCAGAGATTGGCGCGGTAGTTGATCGCATGCGGCGGGATCTTGTGGCCTTCGCCATGGCGAGCCAGGAAGATCGCCTCGACGCCGGCAATCCGGCCTTTCGCCAGCGGCGCGGAGGGCGCGCCATAGGGCGTATCGACGACCACCGATTCGATGATCGCCAGGCCCGGCCACTGGTTCATGCCGGTGCCGCCGATGACGGCGACCTTGGCGTTCGGGATCTGCGGATGGGACGTCGACATTGGCAAGATGAGATCAGTAGGAGATGAAGCCTTTAGCGTCGCGATAAGCTCCGGGGCTGCCGCCCGTTGTACTGCCGCTCGGGAGTGCCATTCAAGGCACTCCCGAAAGCACGCGGCATTACAACCCTTTCAAGGCATAGATCGCCGGCAGCTGGCGCCAGTATTCCTGGTAGTCCATGCCGCAGCCGAACACGTAGCGATCGATGACGCTGAAGCCGATGAACTCGGCGTGGGCACCGGCGGCGCGGCGGTCGTGCAGCTTTTCGGCGAGCACGGCGACCTTCAGGCTCAGCGGCGCGAAGCCTTCCAGTGCCTTACGGATCGCGACCAGGGTGTGGCCCTCGTCGAGAATGTCGTCCACCACCAGCACGTGGCGGCCGTCGAGGATCGCCGGCGGCTGGCGCTTCCAGATCAGGCCGCCGCCGGTCGTCGAACCGCGGTAGCGGGTGGCGTGCAGGTAGTCGAGCTGGAACGGGAACGACAGGCGGCGCAGGATTTCGGCAGTCGGCACCAGGCCACCGATCATCACGCAGAGGATCAGCGGACTCTTGTCGGCGTACTCGGCGGTGATCTCGGCGGCGAGCCAGTCATAGGCGGCGTTGACGGCGGCTTCGTCGTACAGGCAATCGGCTTCGGCGAGTGCCTGGCGGGCTTGGTCGGCGGTAAGACTCATGCGGTGAAGGTTCCAGTTTTTCGGTAGAGCGCCTTCAGCCGGGCGCTGGACAGGCGGCGTTCCTTGACCGGCAGAGCTTCGAGCAGTTTCGTGACCATCGTTCGATCGTTGCAGACCGGCAGCATGTCGCAGCCGGCATGCAGGGCGACGTTGGCGCGCTCCACGATGTCGCCGATGACCACGGCGCCCTGCATGCACAGGTCATCGCAGAACACCGCGCCGTTGTACTTGTAATCGCCACGCAGCAGGGTACGAATCCACTTGCGCGAAAACGAGGCCGGGAGATCGTCGTAAGCGCTGTAGCGCACGTGGGCGAGCATCAGCGATTCGATGCCGTCGTCGATCAGCGCCCGGAACGGCACCAGATCGCGCTGCTCGATATCGGCGAACGAGCGGCGATCGACCGGCAGTTCCAGATGCGAATCCGCCGCCACCGCACCGTGACCGGGGAAGTGCTTGCCGGTGGCGCTCAGGCCCGCGGCATTGAGGCCAGCGCGGAAGGCGCGCGCGAAGGTGATGATCTGCAGCGGATCGGACGAGAAGGCGCGATCGCCGATGATCGTCGATATGCCGCAGTCGCGGTCGAGCACCGGCGCGAAGCAGAGATCGATACCGTACGAAGCCAGTTCTCGGCCGATGGTTTCGCCGTACAGCCGCGCTTCTTCCAGCGCCCGCAGCGGTGATTCCTCGTGCAGCCGCGTCAAGGTGCCCATCGCCGGAATGCGCGTGAAGCCGACCCGGAAGCGCTGCACCCGGCCGCCTTCGTGGTCGACGGCGATCAGCAGCCGCGGCGTCTTGATCGCCAGCAGGTCGTTGCACAGCGCCCGCCGCTGCTCGGGATCGGAGTAGTTGCGGGCGAACAGGATCAGGCCGCCGACCAGCGGATGCGCAAGCACCTCGCGGTCTTCGGCGGTCAGGCTCAGGCCGGCGACGTCGGCCATGATCGGTCCCATGATTAAACCAGAGGGCATGCGGGCTCGCGGTGGTTGCTGCAGCGGTGGGACGCGGAACGGCGGAGCGATCGACGCAGACGGATCAGCAGGCTAATTCCCTGGCGCGTGGGCAACTTCGTTCTCGGGCCAGTCGCGCCACGGGTGCAGCGCGAGGCTGTGATTGTAATAGCGGCGATCCTCGGTGACTTCCGCGCCCAGCCAGGCGGGCGTGTCAAAGCGCTGGTCGTTGTGACGCAGTTCGATTTCAGCGACCACCAGACCGACATTGGCGCCGGCGAATTCGTCGATCTCCCAGGTCAGCGCGCCGCCATCCGGGCTCACGACGTCGATGTAATGACGAACCTTGTCGACCAAGCCGACGCACAGCGTGTCGAGAATTTCGTGGGCGTCATGGACCGGCACCGGGTAGTCGTACTCGGCGCGGGCACGGCCGACGACCGCGGCCTTGATGTTCAGCCGCGCTTCGATGCCCTGCAGGCGCACCCGAATCGAGCTCTTGCCGTTGTCTTCGGTCAGATAGCCCTGCCGCATCGGCACGCGGCGCGTGGCCTGTGTGCGCCAGTCATCGCCGACCACCAGAAACTTGCGTTCGATTTCAATTGCCATGGCTGAAGCAGTGGTCAGTGGTTAGTGATTAGGGGTCAGCAACGTCGGGGTCCGCATTGGCTGGCTTCTGCTAGCCACTAGCCACAGACCACTAGCCACTGCTTCTCTCGAACAGCGCCATCGATTCGACGTGCGTCGTATGCGGAAACATGTCCAGCACGCCGGCTCGCGTCAGGCGGTAGCCGTAGGTGTTGACCAGCTCGCCGGCATCGCGCGCCAAGGTACCTGGATGACAGGACACATAGACGATGCGCCGCGCCTTGGTCGCTGCCAGCATCGGCAGGATTTCCTTGGCGCCGGAGCGTGGCGGATCGATCAGCGCCAGATCGTAGCGATGTTTCAGCCATTCGGCTTTCGGATCCGGCTTGAACAGATCGGCCTTCAGGAAGCGGCCGTCGTAGCCATTGGCTTGCAGATTGGCCTTGCCTCTTGCGACCAGCCCGGTCTCGCCCTCCACCGCCGTGACCTTGGCGCCGCGCGCTGCCAGCGGCAAGGTGAAGTTGCCGAGCCCGGCGAACAGTTCCAGCACTTCATTGCCCGGTTCGACACCCAGCCAGTCCAGCGCCTGCACGACCATGCGCTGGCTGACATCGGAATTGATCTGGATGAAATCGGCCGGCTGAAACGCCAGGCGCAGCGCGCTGCCATCCGGCGAGTAGTCCAGCGGCCGCGCCGCGCTCAGCGGCACCAAAGTATCCGGACCGCCACTCTGCAGATAGAAGTCGTAATCGTGCTCGGCGGCGAAGGCCAGCAGCTTGGCGCGGTCGTCATCGCTGGGCGGCGCCAGCACGCGGATGGTCACGGCGACATGCGCCGCCGCCGAGACCTCGATCTGCGGAATCTGGCCGGCGATGCTCAAGCCGTCGAACAGCGCGCCGAGCAGGCGCAGCTTCAGGCCCAGCCGGGGATCGACGACCTCGCAGCGGTTCAGCACCGCCAGCGCATTGGCATCGCGCTCGCGGAAGCCGATCAGCACCCCGCCCTTCTTCGGCACCAGCTTCACGCCCATGCGTGCGCGGCGGCGATAGGTCCAGACCGGGCCGGTCACCGCATCGGCAATGACATCCGGCACCACGCCGCCGATCCGGCGCAGCGCTTCCAGCATCGCCTGCTGCTTGAAGGCGATCTGCGCGGCTGGCGCCAGATGCTGCAGCGAGCAGCCGCCGCAAAGCCCGAAGTGCTCGCAGCCCGGCGTGACCCGATCCGGCGAAGCGACGTCGATCGCCGTGACTTCCGCTTCATCGAGCGCGCGAGTGACTCGCAGCAGCTTGTAGCGCACCGTTTCACCGGGTAACGCGCCGAAGATGAAGGTGACTTTGCCGTTGATGCGGGCGACGCCGCGGCCATCGTGATCGAGATCGGTGACCTCGGCGCTGAACTCGGTATCCGGCGGCGGCTTCCGCTTGGTACGGCTCACTCGGGGAAAACACCAGTGGAGATATAGCGGTCGCCACGGTCGCAGATGATCGCGGCGATCGTCGCGCCATCGAGTTCCTTGCACAGCTGCAGCGCCGTCCAGACCGAGCCGCCAGATGACGGACCGCAGAACACGCCTTCGATCTTCGCCAGATCGCGCATCGTGTCCTCGGCTTGCTGGGTAGAGACTTCGACGACGCGATCGACCCGGCTGCGATCGAAGATCGTCGGCAGATAAGCCTCGGGCCATTTGCGGATGCCGGGAATCGACGACTCGCCATCCGGCTGCACGCCGACGATCTGCACCGCCGCGTTCTGCTCTTTCAGATAACGCGAGCAGCCCATGATCGTGCCGGTGGTGCCCATGGTCGCAACGAAGTGGGTCAGCTCACCGTTCAGCGCGGTCCAGATTTCCGGCGCCGTGCCTTCGTAGTGCGCGCGCGGATTGTCCGGGTTGCCGAACTGGTTCAGCACCTTGCCCTTGCCGTCCTTCTCCATGGCTTCCGCGAGATCGCGCGCGCCCTCCATGCCCTCTTCCTTGGAGACCAGGATCAGCTCGGCGCCGAAAGCCTTCATCACCGCGCGACGCTCCACGGACAGATGCGCCGGCATGATCAGCACCATCCGGAAGCCACGCATCGCCGCCGCCATCGCGAGAGCGATACCGGTGTTGCCGGACGTCGCTTCGATCAGGGTATCGCCGGGCTTGATCTCGCCGCGCTCTTCGGCACGGCGGATCATCGAATAGGCCGGGCGATCCTTGACCGAGCCGGCCGGATTGTTGCCTTCCAGCTTCAGGAACAGGCGGTTGTTGCCGATGCCGGGCAGACGAGTGATTTGCACCAGCGGCGTGTTGCCGATGGTGTCGGGGAGCGTGATCGGTTTCATCCCGGCATTTTACGGGACGCAGGCGCGCCGTCGCCGCATTCGAGCACCACGAAGGCGATGATCATCCCGGCCTCGTCGGTGAACGACAGGTGAGCCTGGCTGATGCCGAGCGCTTCGAGCCGCGCCTGCATGGCAGCGCTGAAGATCAGCCGCGGCCGCTGCTTCGCCTCGCGCAGCGCGCCGACATCCTGATAGCTGACGCCGTGAAAGCCGGTGCCGAGCGCCTTGACGAAAGCCTCCTTCGCAGCAAACCCGCGGGCAATCGCGTAGCCGATGCTTTTCGCTTCTGGCACAGCCGCGCGTTCTTCCGGCATCAGCAGCTTGCTCAGCGCCCGCTCACCCTGGCGCGCGTAAAGCGCTTCGCAACGCTCGATGCGCAGCAGATCGGTGCCGATGCCGTAGATCATCTGAAAGCAGTGGCCCGTGGCCAGTGTTTAGTGGCCAGACAAAAGTCGCCTGCCGGACCGGGCCTCTGCCCCTTGATCACTGACCATGGCTTCATCGCGCCATCGCCGCACGAATCTCGGCAATCGCGGCCGGCAGGCCGATGAACAGGCTGCGGGCGATGATCGCGTGGCCGATGTTCAGCTCGACGATTTCCGGAATCGCCGCGATCGGCCCGACGTTGTCGACATTGAGCCCGTGACCGGCATGAACCTCGAAGCCCATCGCTACGGCATCACGCGCGAATGCGGCAATGCGCGCCAGTTCGGCAAGCTGTTCGGCACCACGGGTGTCGGCGTAATGGCCAGTATGGATTTCCAGTTGCGGCGCGCCGCTGGCCTTCGCCGCCGCGAGCTGCACCGGATCGGCGGCGATGAACAAAGCGACGATGCAGCCCGCCGCCGCAAGGCGTTCGCAGGCTTCACGCACCGCTGGCAGATTGCCGGCGACATCGAGGCCGCCTTCGGTGGTGCGCTCCTCACGCCGCTCCGGCACCAGGCAAACGTATTTCGGCTTGGCCGCCACACCGATATCGACCATCGCCGCGGTCACCGCCATCTCCAGATTGATCGGCACCGGACAGACCGGCGTCAGCCGCGCCAGATCATGGTCCTGGATATGACGGCGATCCTCGCGCAGATGGATGGTGATGCTGTCGGCGCCGCTGGCAGCGGCAAGCAGCGCGCCCTCCACCGGATCCGGATAAGCCGTGCCGCGCGCCTGGCGGACGGTGGCAATGTGATCGACGTTGACGCCTAGACGCAGGGGACGCATGGCAGGTGGGAGATGGAAGGCTGAAAAGGAGTTGCGCATTGTAGGCGCAGCGCCGTTGTCACGATGGACAAGTGTCGTGCAATCAAGGTCTTGGCGGCTGCGGAAATTCTGCGATCGACGAACATAACAGCGCGGCGACGGAGGTCCGCCTGGCCCGCGTTAAAGATCCGAGGACGGAATCGACCTCGCGGCGCTGGCAATTTCACGGCACGCGCTGCAACCGATTGGCCGCGCGTTGCATCCAAACGATGCGCAGTTCAACCCACGACGGCAAACCCCAAGCTTCCGTCATGGCGGCGCAAGAAAAGCAGTACGGTTTTTTTGACAGGACGTGACATTAAGGGCGCTTCGGCGCCCTTCTTTTGTGCCGCTCTACGACGCCTGCAAGCCATCCCAGCCGAGCTGGATGCTGATCAGGCCGATGACGATGATCAGCGCACTCGACAGATACGGCGCGCGACGCGCCCAGACGCCGAAACCGCTGAAGCCGCCCCAGCGATTGCTCGCGGCCCGCAAGCTGAGTGCAGCGAGCACACCGCTCAGCACCATCACCAGTGCCAGGCCGATGCTGAAGCCGAGCACCAGGGTCAGGCCGAGGCTGTACTTCTTCAATTGCAGACACAGCAGCAGCACGGTGATCGATGCCGGACAAGGCACCAGGCCACCGGTCAAACCGAACGCGATGATCTGGCCGGTGCTCGGCCGGCGATCGCCGAAACGCTGCTCGATGTCGGCAGCGTGGGCACGCGCGTGATCGTCGCCATGGTCATCGGCGTGGTCATGATCGTGCCCGTGATCATGAGCGTCGCCGTGGTGATGATCGTGATGGGAATGGACCTTCGCCGACGCCTGCTGCTGACCGTGGACGCGCAACAGCATCCAGACCGCGATGGTGACGATCAACACGCCGGAGGCCAGCTGGAACCAGGCCTCGGTACGTTCGCCATCAATCTGCGCGCCGTAATGCAAGCCGACCAGCGCGACCACCCAGACCACCAGCGTGTGCGAAGCCGCTGCCGATACGCCGAGCAGCACCGCCTGCATCACCGTGCCGCGGATGGCGATGATGAACGCCGCCATCATGGTCTTCGAATGGCCCGGCTCCAGGCCATGCAGCGCACCGAGCAGCAGGGCGCTGGGAATGAACAGCCAGAGGTTCGTGGAACCCTGCTGGAGTAGCTCGGAAAAAGAAGTCACGGAGAACGCCGGTCAGATTGTTGCCGGCCTTGAGCATAGCGGCATCGCGCCTGCCGGAATGTGGCAGACGCGATGCCGGATGCACGATCAGGCGCCGCGCACCACGCCGAAGCCGCGACGACGCCGCAGCAGCGCACCGATCATCAAGCCCACCACGCCGAACAGCCCGAACGAACCGCCGCCGCCCGAGCTTGAGCTGCTGCCGCCAGTGGTGGTTCCACCGGTGCTGGTGCCGGTGGTGCTGCCACCGGTCGTGCTGCCGCCAGTCGTGGTGCCGCCAGTCGTGGTGCCGCCAGTCGTGGTGCCACCCGTGGTGGAGCCGCCCGTCGTACCGCCAGTGGTGGTGTCACCGGTTGTGCCGCCAGTGGTCGTACCGCCGGTCGTGCTTCCGGTGGTCGTTCCACCGGTGGTCTCGCCGCTGGTTGTTCCGCCTGTAGTGGTGCCGCCGCCGATGGAACCTCTGAAGCCTTCGAGTACGCGCGCCGAGATCTGGTTGTCATTGGCACGGAACACTGCGGCGATGCTGCCATCGGCGAACAAGGCAACCGGTGGCGAACGGGACAGGTCGATCGGCGCTGTGACCATGCCGCTACCATTGAGGCCGAGATCGTAGGTACCGTCGCGGGTGAACTGCACACCAAAGGCCGAGCTTCCGCCTGGGACGTAGTTCAAGGTTGTCGTGTCGAGCTGACCGATCAGGCCGACGAACTGCGTGGTGCCACTGGCAAGCACGCGACCGAACAACAGCTGGGTCAGGTTCGACTGCCCCGCCGGTGGTGCCGTGGCGGGGGCGAGATCGATGACCTGCAGACCATTGCCGTTGAATCCGGCATCGGTGCTGCCATCAGCGAGATCGCTGAACACGGTGCCGACGTAGCGCTCGCCGGCCACCAGGCCAACGCCGAGGTTGAAGACACGGCCGTCGGCACCGGTTGCCGCGCCGAAGCTCACCGTCGACAGCAGGCTCGGTACATCCGGCCGCGACTGGATCTTCAGGCCGTTGCTGTTGAAGGCGGTATCGAGCAGACCTTCCGGAGTGATCACATAGGTGACGGTGACCCGGTTGGCGAGCAGCGGCGTCATGGCGTCACGCGTGTCACCGGACGACACCACGAAAGCGCCACCGAGTACCAGGCGACCAGTGGTCTGGTCGACGGTCGCGGAGAAGCCGACACGATTGTCGACCGTGCGGCCGGGCACGATGATCAGATCGTTGCCGCCGTTGAAAGTCGGATCCAGGCTGTTGTCGAAGCGGCGCGCCGATACGGTGATCGACATTACTGGACCGACCGGCGGCAGGCTGATCAGATACAAGCGCTGGCGCGATTCGTCCAACGCCAGTGCGACGTCGCCGTCGATCGCCGTGGCCTGGCCGAAATCGAGCCGGGCAAAGCCGCTGTCGAGAACGCCGGCAGCATCGATGCGAACCAGGTAAAGATGGCTGACGCTGTCGGTGGGCGGCAGCGCCCGATACAGCACGTAGAGCCGTTCGCTGCTATCGGTCGTCGCGGCTGCAACCAAGCCACCGGGCTCCATTTCCCGCAGCACGAAACCGGGCCCAGCCGAGAACGTCGCCACACCGCTGACGCCGTAGCTGGCAACCGGGGTGGTGAACTCGGCATGGGCCGAGCTTGCGACGAGCAGGCCCAGTGCGATGGAGGCAGCGGTGATCGCAGACCTGGCGGGGCGCACGGCAGATACAGCCCGGCGCAGTGCCGAACTTGACGGGGAAACGTTCAATGGGAATTCCTCTCGAAAAATCTTTGATTTATGCAGCTTTTTTGACAACGACCTACCGCTGAAACTGCGAGACGATTCTGCTCTCGTCCCCTCTGGCAAATCTAGGGTTTATTGCTGCCGAAGGCACGCATCTCGCGCAGCAATTGCGGCGTGCGCAAGGACGCATGCGGCACTTGCGGTTCAAGCGCGGCGCGCAGCAGGCGGCGGGCATCGTCGAGTACGGCGCGGCTGTCGAGCCAGCCTGCCCGCAGCGCATTCAAGCTGACGCCGGCGAGCGCTCCGCGTGTGCCTTCGGCGCAGGCAACGAAGCCGCGATCGCCGAGATAGCGGTAGTGACCGGCTTCATCGAAAGCCTCGGCCAGCGGCAGGCCGTAGCCCAGTTCTTCGAGTGCGCGCAATTCAAACAGACGCAGCGCGGCTTCCGCTTCGAGCGCGCTGCCGGCAAGCAGCTGCAGGCTGTCGGCGTAGACCCTGTACAGCGCCGGATGCGGATCGTGCCTCGGCAGCAGCTTCAACAGCAGCTCGTTCAGATACCAGCCATGGAACAGACGCTCACCGACCAGCTGCACTTCCGGCCCGCCGGCCTCGACTGCCGTGACCGTGCCGAGTTCGCCCTTGTCCAGCCAGGACAGCAGCAGCGGCCGGAACAAGCTGACCACGCCGCGCTGCTTTGCCCGCGGCCCGCGCAGGCCGCGGGCAACCAGGCCGACGCGGCCGTGCTGCGGCGTCAGCACTTCCAGCAGTTCACTGGTTTCGCGATAAGGCTTCTGCGACAGCAGCCAGGCCGGTTGCAGTTCGATGCGGGCGCTGGACACGGTCGGTGCTCGGCCCGGGCTGAACGCTAGCCGCCTTCGTAACCGAAGCGGCTGAGCGCCTTCGGATCGTCGGTCCAGCCTTCCTTGACCCGCACCCAGAGCTTCAGGAAGACCTTGCCGCCGGTCATTTCCTCGAGCTCGCGACGAGCGGCGGTGCCAACTCGCTTGAGCATCGCGCCGTCTTCGCCGATGACGATCTTCTTCTGGCCATCGCGCTCGACCCAGATGATCGCCGAGGCCTTCAGCAGGCCGCCTTCGCGCTCGACCGCTTCGGTCTCGACGGTCAGCGCGTACGGCAGTTCCTGGGCCAGCGAGCGCATCAGCTTTTCGCGGACCATCTCGGAGATCGTGAAGCTCAGATCGTGGCCGACGACCTGACCTTCCGGATACAGCGGCGGGCCTTCCGGCATCCGCTCCATCAGCTGCTTGGCCAGCACGTTGACATTGGCGCCCTTGAGTGCCGACAGCGGCATCACGAACGCCCACTCGCGCAGTGGCGCCAGTTTCTCCATCAGCGGCAGCAGATCGTTCTTGTCGCTGAACTTGTCGACCTTGTTGATCACCAGCGCCACCGGCGACTTCACCGACTTCAGGCGCTCGAGCACCGCTTCATCTTCATCGGTCCAGCGGCCGGCCTCGATCACGAACAGCGCCAGATCGACGTAGTGCAGGCTGTTGCTGGCGGCGTCGTTCATCGCTTTGTTCAGCGCCTTCTTCGCGGCGCGGTGCATGCCCGGCGTGTCGACGAAAACGATCTGCGCGTTGTCGCCGTGCAGCACGCCCTGGATGCGATGGCGTGTGGTCTGCGGCTTCGGCGCGGTGATCGACACTTTCTGGCCGACCAGGGCATTGAGCAGGGAAGATTTGCCGACGTTGGGTCGACCGACGATTGCCACGATTCCACTACGCATGTTTCGTTTCCTTCAAGGTGATCGCGTCCAGCATCGCGCTGGCCGCCCGTTGTTCGGCAATGCGCCGAGAGTGTGCTTCTGCTTCCATGATCTGCCCGCTGTCTGGCAGCAGGCAACGTACCGCGAAATTCCGGCGATGCGCCGGTCCGTCCTCGCTGAGCACGGTGTATTCCGGCAGCGGCCGGGATTCCGCCTGCAGCACTTCCTGCAGACGCGTCTTGTAGTCTTTCAGCGAGCCGGCTTCCGGCAGCGCTTCAAGCTCCGGCGCCAGCAGCTTGAGGCACAGGGCATGCGCCGGCTCGACGCCGCCATCGAGATAGACCGCGCCGATCAGCGCTTCGAGCACGTCGGCCAAGGTCGAATCGCGACGGAAACCACCGCTGCGCAGCTCGCCGCTGCCGAGCCGGATGACATCCGGCAAGGGCAGCCGCCGCGCCGCCGTGGCCAGGGTTTCCTCGCGGACGATGCTGGCGCGCAAGCGCGACAGATCACCTTCTGGCGCTTTCGGGCGCAAGCGATAGATTTCTGCAGCGATCGCGAAGTTCAGCAGTGCGTCGCCGAGAAATTCCAGGCGTTCATTGTGATCGACACCGAAGCTGCGATGGGTCAGCGCGCGCTGCAGCAGCGTGGCATCACGGAATTGGTAGCCGAGGGCGGCGCACAGGCGAACCCGGCCGATCTGCTCGAGATTCTTGGCGCTCAACCGCCCGGCACCGCACGCAGGGGAATGTCGGCCTTGAAGCGGGCGACGACGATGATGTTCGCGAACAGCGACACTTCGGCGTCGTAGTCGTAGCTCAGGAACAGGCCGCCGGTGGTCCGTATCACCTTGATGTCGCGCGGTTCGAGCTGGCGCAGATAGTCGATATCCCAGCGCCGCTGCAGCGACGAGCGCACGGCGGTGACATCGACCTCGCTGCCGACCACCGAGGACTGCGCGGCCACATCACGCACCGCGCGGTTGATCTGGAATTCGTTCAGGTACAGCGGGCCGATCTTGATCACGCAGAGCGCAAAGAAGCCGAGACTGCCGAACAGGTAGAGGCCGCTCCACAGCGTC
>NZ_JAHFRY010000213.1 GCF_023266035.1 Nevskia sp. | reverse complement strand
TAGCGGTTGCCGATGAAACCACTACCCCGATGGCGAACACCGCCGACTCCACGCCGGTGTTCGATCTCGGCGTCGTCGAAGTCATCGCCAGGCGGCCGCTGGCAGCGGCGATGGTCGAGAAGATCGACGCGACCACGCTGCGCGAATACCAGCGCGACGATCTGTCGACGGCCCTCGATCTGCTGCCCGGTGTGGCAATCCAGAACGTCGGCCAGCGCCGTGAACGGCTGATTTCGGTGCGCGGCTTTTCGAGCCGCCAGGTACCGCTGTTCATCGACGGCGTGCCGGTCTATGTGCCGTACGACGGCAATGTCGATCTGTCGCGCTTTGGGGTCGACTACGTCTCCGAAATCGTCGTCAGCAAGGGCCTGGCTTCGCTGCTGTATGGGCCGAACGTGTTAGGTGGCGCGATCAACGTGATCAGCCGTCGGCCGACGCAACCGTTTGAAACCTCGCTGCGCTACACCTCCGAAACCGGCGACAGCAACGACACGCTGCAGACGCGCGTGGTCGGCTCGATCGGCGGCATCCGCAGCAACTGGTACGGCCATGCCACCGCGTCTTACGTCAACGCCGAGGGCTACAGCTTGCCCGACAGCTTCAAGCCGACAGCCAATGAGGACGGCGGCGCCCGCAACAATGCCGAGAGCCGCGATCTGGTGGTCAGCGCCAAGCTCGGCTACGTCGCCGACAGCGGCGACGAATACGCGCTGAGCTATTACCGGCAGGACGGCGACAAGAACGTGCCGCCGTATGCCGGCAGCGCGGCGGGCGTGCAGGCCCGCTTCTGGCGCTGGCCGTACTGGGACAAGCAGAGCTTCTACTTCACCGCGCGCAACGAATTCGGCAGCCAGGCGACCGTGCGCTGGCGGGTCTATTACGACCAGTTCAAGAACGCGCTCGATTCCTACGACGACGCGACCTACACCACATTCCGCCGTCCGTATGCGTTCAAGGGCAGCGAGTACGACGACTACACGGTCGGCGGCAACGGCGATTTCGAGTGGCGCTGGGATCCGCGCAACGCCACCCGCATGGCGTTGCACTGGAAGCAGGACGTTCATCGCGAAGTCGATGCGATCAATGCGCCGCGAGAGCGTTACGAAGATCAGTCCTATGCGCTGGCGATCGAGCACGTCTACCGGCTGACCGACAGCCTGACCGTGACGCCGGGCTACTCGTACACCGTGCAGGACGGCCGGGAAGCGGAGAACGCGGTCAACGGCACGCTGGTGCCGTTCGACACCAGCCGCGCCGATGCCCACAACGGCCAACTGGTCGTGAATTGGGCCGCGACCGACAGCGGCACCTTGACTGCCGGCGTCAGCCGCAAGACCCGCTTCCCGACGATCAAGGATCGCTTTTCGTTCCGTCTCGGCGCCGCGATCCCGAACCCCGCCTTGGGGCCGGAAGCAGCCCTGCAGTACGAGCTGGACTGGACCCAGCGCTGGAACAAGTTCGAACTGCGCGCAGCGCTGTTCCAGTCCGATCTCGATGATGCGATCGAGAACCTCACCGTCGACCGCGGCCTGTGCACCGCACCCAACCCGAACTGCTTCCAGCAGCGCAACGTCGGCAAGCAGCGCAACCGCGGCGGCGAGCTGGCGCTCGGCTGGGCGCCGACGGCGCAGTGGAAGTTCGATGCCCAGGCCAGCCTGCTCGATCGTGACAATCGCAGCAGCCCGGCCATCCGCCCGATCAACACACCGGAGCAGAAGTACCGCCTCGCCGCCCGATGGCAGCCGCAGCGCATGCTGAGCCTGCGCGCCGATCTGCAGCACGAGACCAAGCGCTACAGCACCACCGACAGCAAGCGCGTCGCCGAGCAATTCACCATCGTCAACAGCTTCGTCCGCCTCGAACCGGTGCCGAAACTCGGCTTCGAGTTCGGCGTGCGCAATCTGTTCGACGAGCTGTACGCGTACGAGGAAGGCTTCTTCGAGGCTGGCCGCACCTGGCTGGCGCAGGTCGACTACCGCTATTGATCGCCATGAAAACCACGCCGATGCGCTGGTCCCGCTTCAGCCTGCTGCTTGCTGCCGGCCTGGCCTCGCCGGCGTTCGCCGGAGATCCCTGCATGGATTTCAAATGGAACATCGCCGCCGAGCGCGCGCTGTTCGCTGGAGATGCCAAGGCGCTGGCAGCGGGAGCTTCGGCCACGGCCGCGCCAACGGTCGAGATTGCTCAGCTCTATCGGTTGACGCTCGCCGACCAGCAACAGGTGGCATTTGCGGCCGCACCCGGCAAGAAGATGCTCGCCGATGGCGCGTCCGCAGGGCTGGTGCGCTTAAAGCCCAGCGCTGCGGGGGGCTATCGCGTCTCGCTGAGCCGCGGTATCTGGATCGACGTCATTGCCGACGGCAAGACAATCGCGTCCACCGATTTCGGTGGCGCGCCGGGTTGCGAAACACCGCGCAAGGTCGTGCTCTATCAATTGCCGGCGAACACCGAACTGTTGCTGCAATTCAGCGGTGCCGCCGATGCGGACGTGAGAGTTGCGATCACGGCTGTGCCGCCGACGCCTTGAAGAAGGATGCGCTGCCTTTCGGCTTGGGCAGCGCTGCTGCTGGCGTTCGCTGCAATTCCTGCATCTGCAGTACAGGTACTGCAGCCCTTTGATGACTCCCGCGATCCGCCGACCTGGCGCCCGCTGACCGATGCGGAACAGGCGCAACACGAGCTGGGCCTGACCGTGTTCAACACCAGCTGGCGGCCGGCCGGCGCAGCGCGCGCCGGGCGGATCGACGGGCTGGGGCCGGTATTCAACGCGGCAAGCTGCGATGCCTGCCACAACAACGGCGCGCGGGCCCGGACGACGGTCGAGCCCGGCCTGATCCCGGTGTCGATGGTGGTCCAGCTCGGCGGTCCCGACGGCAAGGCGGCCGATCCGTCCTATGGCCAGGTGCTGAACACCGCGGCGATCGATGGCTTTCAGCCGGAGGCGCAGGTGCGCTTGAGCTATGTCGAGCGGCGGGGCCGTTATCCGGATGGGCGGCCGTGGTCCTTGCGGGCGCCGACGTATCGCTTCGACGAGCTGCGGCTCGGGCCGTTGCGTAGCGATACGGTCATCAAGCCGCGACTGGCGCCAGCGCTGTTCGGCAGCGGCCTGCTGGATGCCGTGCCGGCCTCGGCCGTCGCATCAGACGATAGTGCGGCCGGCCGTTTCGGCTGGCAGGGCAATGTGCCTTCGCTCGCCGCGCAGACGGCGCAGGCGTTCGCGCAGGACATGGGGCTGACGTCGGCGGACTTTGCCCAGGATGACTGTGGAGCGGCGGATGCCCGCTGCCGCGCAGCCCAGTCCGGTGGCGAGCCGGAAGTGTCGGATGACTTCCTGACGGCCGTCATCGCCTACCAGCGACTGCTCGCGGTACCGGCATCGCCGCCGCTGGACGCCTCATCGGAACAAGCCGGGCTTGTGTTGTTCGAGCGGCACGGCTGCGCAAGCTGTCATCGCGGCAGCCTGCCGGTCAGCGGCATCGAAGGGCTGGCTAGCATTGCGCCGTATACCGATCTGCGCCGCCATGATCTCGGCCCGGGGCTGGCCGACCGCAATGTATCCGGCAAGATTCAACCGTCGCGCTGGCGGACGGCGCCGCTGTGGGGGCTGGGCTACGCCGTGCGTCGACCGCCGTATGCACTCCTTCATGACGGGCGTGCCCGCAGCATCGAAGAAGCCCTGCTTTGGCATGACGGTGAAGCGGCATCAGCCCGCCGACGTTTCGAGCGCAGCACGGTTGCCGAACGCAACCGCCTCCTGGACTGGCTTTCAGCGCGCTGAGCCCCGAAGCTAGCGAACGATTCCACTCGCGAGCGCTACGGCATGGACAACCAGATACTCATCGGCAAAGGCGCGGACGCAGACAGCGCACAGCAATGGTTGCTGGCGAAGTACGGCAACCGTCATGGCCTGATTGCTGGCGCCACCGGCACCGGCAAGACCGTGACCCTGCAAAGCCTCTGCGAAGGTTTTTCCGATCTCGGCGTGCCGGTGTTCGCCGCCGACATCAAGGGCGATCTGTCCGGTCTGGCGATGGCCGGTGAGGTCAAGCCGAAGCTGGTCGAGCGTGCCGCCCACGTCGGCCTCGCCAACTATGTGCCGACCATCTACCCGGTGGTGTTCTGGGACGTGTTCGGCACCCAGGGCCATCCTCTGCGCGGCACGATTTCCGACATGGGGCCGCTGCTGCTGGCGCGCCTGCTGAACCTGTCCGACGTTCAGGAAGCGGTGCTGCAACTGGTGTTCAAGTTCTGTGACGACAATGGCCTGCTGCTGCTCGATCTGAAGGATCTGAAAGCCGCGCTCAATCACGTCACCGAGAACGCCAAGGCGCTGGGCCCGGATTACGGTCTGATCTCCAAGGCTTCGATAGGGGCGATCCAGCGCGGCCTGATCGCGCTCGAAGCCGATGGTGCCGAAAGCTTCTTCGGCGAGCCGGCGCTCGATCTCGAGGACCTGATGCGTCAGGACATGACCGGCCGCGGCGTCGTCAACATCCTCGCCGCCGACGTGCTGTACCAGAAACCGGCGCTGTACTCGACGTTCCTGCTCTGGCTGTTGTCCGAACTGTTCGAGCGCCTGCCGGAAGCCGGCGACCTCGACCAGCCGAAACTGGTGTTCTTCTTCGACGAAGCGCACCTGCTGTTCACCGATGCGCCGAAGGCACTGGTCCAGAAAGTCGAGCAGGTGGTGCGGCTGATCCGCTCGAAAGGCGTCGGCGTCTACTTCGTCACCCAGAACCCGCTGGACTTGCCCGATGCCGTGCTCGGCCAGTTAGGCAATCGCGTGCAGCACGCGCTGCGCGCCTTCACGCCGCGCGACCAGAAGGCGGTCAAGGCAGCGGCCGAAACCTTC
>NZ_JAHFRY010000125.1 GCF_023266035.1 Nevskia sp. | reverse complement strand
CACTGCCTGGCTGTTATTCACGCTCCCCTCCGCATCGTGTCGTCGATCGTGCCTTCATCGCAAAGCCAACATGCGCCGATCCCGGCCCGGCTACACCCGACTAAGGTCAGGTTGGACAGTCATCGTCACGACGTGGCTAGCTTTGCGAACGCCAATCGACATTGTAGTATGGTGCCATACTATGTTGGTTGAACCCTTGGGGCAAGCCGCGGCTGGCCCTGCAAGGATTTGCCGACATTGGCCCGACATTCATTGTGCAGCACCCTTCAGGAGAAAGAATCTTGCGTGGACTCAAAGACAAGGTGGCCCTGGTCACCGGCGCAGCCAGCGGCATCGGCCTCGCGATCGCCAAGCGCTTGGCGGAAGAAGGCATGATCGTCGGCGTGCTCGACATGAATGCGGAAGCAGCGGCCAAGGCCGTTGCCGAAATCGAAGCGGCCGGCGGCAAGGCCACAGCCGGCATCTGCGACATCACCGATTACGAAGCCGTGAAGAAAGCGGTTGCCGAAGTCGAAGCCAAGATCGGCCCGACCTGGGCGCTGGTCAACAACGCCGGCTGGGACAAACCGATCCCGTTCCTGAAGACCACTCCGGACTTCTGGAAGAAGGTTGTCGACATCAACTACATGGGCCCGCTGCACATGACCCATGCCGTGGTATCGGGCATGGTCCAGCGTGGCGGTGGCCGGGTAATCTTCATCGCGTCCGATGCCGGCCGCGTCGGTTCGTCCGGCGAAGTCGTGTACTCGGGCACCAAGGGCGCGACGATTGCGTTCGCCAAGGCCTTGGCCCGTGAAGTGTCGCGCAAGAACGTGACCCTGAACTGCATCGCCCCCGGCCCCACCAACACCCCGGCGATGGACGCCTTCGTCGGCACCGGCGAAGAAGGCCAGAAGATTCGCGATGCGATGGTCCGCGGCGTGCCGCTGGGCCGCATCGGCGAGCCGAGCGATTACCCGGGTCTGGTGGCGTTCCTCGCCAGCGACGACGCTTCGTTCATGACCGGCCAGACGATCTCCGTCTCGGGCGGTTTGACGATGCATGGCTGAAACGTCGGCCGAGCTCCGCTTGGCCTTCGTTTCCCCAAGCCGCGCGGCCTTGTTGCCGCGCGGCTTTTTAATTGCCTGTCATTCCCGCCTTCGCGGGAATGACGAATTGGTGGAACTCCCGCCCAGGTCCTGTAGTTCCGCTTTCCCAAACAAAGGTTTGCTCCATGAACAACCGCCAGATCACCCTCAAATCCCGCCCGGTCGGCATCCCGCAGCCCGAGCATTTCGAGCTGAAGACCGTGGCCGTGCCGGAACTGAAGGACGGCGAGTTCCTGGTCGAGAATCACTATCTGTCCGTGGACCCGGCCCAGCGCGGCTATGTCAACGACGAAAACAATTACGCCCCGCCGGTACCGATCGGCGCGGTGATGCGGGCGATGGCCGTCGGCAAGGTGATCGCATCCAAGCACGCGGACTTTGCCGAGGGCCAGTTTCTTTACGGCTGGTTCGACTGGCAGGACTACTGCGTCGCCACACCTGCGGGCGTGCTGCGCCGGGTCGATCCAACCCAGGCGCCGCTGTCGACCGGCGCCGGCCTGCTCGGCATCAACGGCCTCACCGCCTATCTCGCGCTGCATGACATCGGTGCGCCGAAGCCCGGCGAAACCGTGCTGGTCACGGCTGCGGCTGGTGCGGTCGGCAGCATCGTCGGCCAGCTGGCCAGGCAGGCCGGTGCACGCGGCGTTGCCGTCGTCGGTTCCGACGAGAAAGGCCGCCAGGCAATCGCCGATTACGGCTACGAAGCCTTCATCAACTACAAGCGGCCGCTGGAACCGCAGCTCAAGGAAACCTGCCCGAACGGCGTCAATGTCTTTTTCGACAACACTGCCGGCGAGATCGCCGACAGCGTGATCCGCCACATGGCCTGGTTCGGCCGGGTGATCCAGTGCGGCACGATGTCGATCGCCAGCTGGGCACCGAACCCGACCGGCCCGCGCATCGAGCGCGAAATCCTGACTCGCCGCCTGCGCCTCGAAGGCTTCGTGATCTTCGACCACATCAAGCGCTATGACGAGGTTGCAGCCAAGCTCGCTACGATGCTGAGCGATGGCTCGCTGCGCTACGCCGAAGACATCAGCAACGACATCGCCGAAGCGCCACAAGCGCTGGTCGATGTCTATTCCGGCCGCAATACCGGCAAGAAGCTGATCAAGCTGCGGTGAAGCAGTGGCTTGTGGTCAGTGGCTCGTGGCTAGTTGAAGAAGCGCCGGTTCTGTTTTCCTTTCGAGCCACTGACCACCAGCCACTCGCCACTGCTTCACCGCCCCTTGAACTGCGCTGGCCGACGCTCGATGAAGGCCGTGATGCCTTCACGAGCGTCGTCGGTAGACGCGGCGCGGATCAGGCCCTGTACCTCGTCTTCCATCTGCCGCTCGAAGCCGGCGCCGAGCGCGGTGGTCATCAGCCGGCGCAGTTCGCCGTAAGCCCGCGTCGGACCGTTGGCGAGCCGGATCGCTGCGGCTTCGGCTTCCTGCATCAGTGCGTCGTCATCGACGACGTAATCGACCAGCCCGGCACGCTCGCCTTCCTCGGCGCTCAGCACTTCGCCGAGCAGCAGGAAGCGCCGCGCCCGCGACAGGCCCATGCGCGAGGCCAGGGTGAAGGTGGCGCCCATGTCGCAGGTGTAGCCGATCGTCGTGTAGGCGCCGCCGAGCTTGGCCGAGCGTGCGCAGTAGACGAGATCGCAGCCAGCGAACAGGCCGACGGCGCCGCCCATGGCCGTGGCATGGACGGCGGCCACGATCGGGGCATCGAGCCGGGCCAGCCGCGCGACGCCGAGATGCAGGCCGGCGGTCCATACACGGATCTGATCCGGCAAGGTGTCGAGCGTCTTCGAGAACATCTTGACGTCGCCGCCGACGCTGAAGAATGGGCCGTTGGCGCGCAGCAGCACGGCGCGCACGTCCTTTCTGCTGGCGAGTTCGCCGCCGACCTTGCCGAGATCGGCGCAGAACGCGGCGTTGAACGGATTGCCGAGCTTCGGCTGGTTCAGCAGCAGGTGAGCAACACCGTCGCGAACTTCGAGTTCCAGCGATTCGTAAGCCATGTTCGTTCTCGTTCTGTAGGCAATGTGGGCGCAGCCCGGCGGCAAGTCGGCGCTCGATGCCGGCACCTCGCAAGTGCGGGCGAGCCCGCGCCGCCACAAGCCGCGTCGCTTTGATATTATTGTATGGTTCCATACCATATGGCCTGAGACAAACACCCCGGGCCTGTTGCTGTCGCCAGTGCTTCGCCTGCCCTACCCCTACACCGATCGAGAAACGACATGTCGAATTACAAGGACATCACCTACGAAGTCGGCGCCAACGCCGTGCGCATCTTCATCAACCGCCCGGAAGTGTTCAACGCCTTCCGCAACCAGACGGTCGAAGAACTGATCGACGCGTTCCGCAAGGCCGATGAAGAGAAGTCGGTCAACACCGTGATCTTCGGCGGCGCCGGCGACAAGGCGTTCTGCACCGGCGGCGACCAGAAGGTTCATCTGTCGGAAGACGGCCTGTACGGCCCGCGCGGCATGGTCGGCCTGCCGATCGAAGAACTGCAGACCGCGATCCGTGACTGCCGCAAGGTGGTCATCGCCCGCGTGCAGGGCTTCGCGATCGGCGGCGGCAACGTGTTCTGCACCATCTGCGATCTGACCATCGCCTCCGAGAAGGCGCAGTTCGGCCAGGTCGGCCCGAAGGTCGGCTCGGTCGACCCGGGCTTCGGCACCGCCTATCTCGCCCGCGTGGTCGGCGAAAAGAAGGCGCGTGAAATCTGGTTCCTGTGCCGCCGCTACAAGGCGCAGGAAGCGCTGGACATGGGCCTGGTCAACAAGGTGGTGGCGCATGACGATCTCGACGCCGAGTGCGAAGCCTGGGCCGCCGAAATCAACTTCATGAGTCCGACCGCGATCGCCATCGCCAAGCGTTCGTTCAACGCCGACAGCGAAAACATCCGCGGCATCAGCTTCATGGGCGTGGCCGCGGTGAAGGGCTACTACCAGAGCGAAGAGTCGAAGGAAGGCGTGCGCGCCTTCAACGAGAAGCGCAAGCCGGACTTCAAGAAGTTCGCCTGATCGCAGATCGTAATTAGCTAAAAACCCGAGCCAGCACCCAGAGCCCCGACATGCTTAACGACAGCAACATCACGACCGAACTCGACGCCGACGGCATTCTCGTCGCCCGTATCGACATGCAGGGCCGCACGATGAACGTGTTCTCGCGCGCCATGATGGATTCGCTCGAAAGCCTGCTGACTTTCGTCGCAGGTGATGCTGCCGTAAAGGGTGTGGTGCTGACCTCGGGCAAGTCTGCCTTCCTCGCCGGTGCCGATCTGGACATGATCCGGGTCTTCACCGAGCGGGCGAAGGTCGATGCCGTTCCCCAACTCAACGAACTGTTCGGCCACCTCGGCCGGCTGTTCCGCCGTCTCGAACTGTCGACCAAGCCCTATGTCGCCGCTATCAATGGCCTGGCGCTCGGCGGTGGTCTGGAAGTCGCGATGGCCTGCCACGCCCGCGTGGTGCTGGACGATGAAAAGGCCGTGCAGCTCGGCCTGCCGGAGATCAAGCTCGGCCTGCTGCCGGGCGCTGGCGGCACCCAGCGTCTGCCGCGTCTGGTCGGTACCGCCAAGGGCCTGAACATGCTGCTGACCGGCGATCCGGTCGGCCCTGCCGAAGCGCTCAAGCTGAAGCTGGTCGACGCCGTTGTCCCGGCCGATCAGCTGATCGCCAAGGCCAAGGAAATCGCCAGGTCGATGCCGCAGCCGCGCGCACTCTGGGATCTCCACGGCGCCTCGTTCGATGCCGCGCCGTTCGATTTCAAGAGCCCGACGATCATTGCCGACATCGCCAAGGCCGTCGGCATCAGCGACTACCAGCTGCAGTACTACCCGGCCTATCACGCGATCATCGACTGCGTGGTCGGCGGCTGGAATCTGCCGCTGACCCAGGCCAGCGATCGCGAGATGGACATCTTCGTCGAGCTGATGCGCGACAGCGTCGCCGGCAACATGGTCCGCACCCTGTTCCTCAATCGCCAGAAGGCAGCGAAGCTCGGTCTGCTGGCCAAGGACTCGGTGCTCGCCGTCGGTGACGATGCGCTGCTGCCGCAGCTGCGCGCCGCCAATGCCGGCACCGCCAGCGCTGCCGAGGCGACCAAACTCGCCGTCGCAACCCTGGCGGCGCTGCGCGTCTGGAAGGCCGGCAAGGTCGAAGAGACCACGCTGGCCGATGTCGCCGTCGTCTCGGCCGGACTGTTCCCGTCCTACGCCGGCGGCCCGTACACCTATGCGAGGCAGATCGGCGCCGACGCGCTGCGCAAGGCCGCCGATGGCGACGCCGCGACCCTGGCTGCTGTCGACGCCTGGTTCGCACCGCGCGCCGTGTCGGCTCCGGTCGCCGCCTGATGGCGATCGACCGCGCCCACGTCGGCTACGCGCTGCCGGCGTTCACCGTGGCAGTCACGCCCGAGCGGATCGCGAAGTTCCGTGCCGCGATCGGCGAGACGGGCGGCGATGTCCGCGTGGCGCCGCCCACCTTCATGAAGATGGTCGAAGGCGAGCACAACAGCTCGCGGCGCATCCTCGATACGCTGGCAGTCGATCTGCGCCGCGTGCTGCACGCCGAGCAGCAGTTCGACTACGTCGGCCCCATCCTCGCCGGCGATCAGCTCGACGTGGTGCGCTCCGTGTCCGACATCTACGAGCGCAAGAACGGCCTGATGGAATTCATCGTCATCGAATCGACCATCAGCCACGCCGAGCGCGGCCTGCTCGGCCGTTCGCGCCAGGTGGTGCTGGTCCGCAACCCGAAACCGGCGGTGGCGGCATGAACGACGTCCCAAAAAGCACCACTTTGGTGCTCGCCGAATACGAAACCGGGCCGATCACCCGCGAGATGCTTGCCCAGTACGCGGAAGCTTCGGGCGATACCAATCCGCTGCATCTCGATCCCGCTTTTGCCCAGAAAGCCGGCTTCGCCGACGTCATCGTCCACGGCATGCTCGGCATGGCGTTGCTCGGTCGTTTGCTCAGCAGCCGCTTCGCCAATCGCGCACTGCTGAAGTTCGATGCCCGCTTCGCGGCGATCCTGCCGGTCAACACTTCGTTGCGTTGCCGTGCTCGCCTCGCGGAGGTCGCCGATGGTCAGCCGGATGACGGCCATCTGCGCCTGGCGCTGGAAGCCATCGATCCGGCCGGCACGGTGATCATCACCGGCAGCGCCGAACTCGCGGCTGCGAACTGATGGCCGCAGTGCAGCGCTGCAGCGTCGAGGAGGTCGTCGCTTCGTTGCGACCGGGCATGACCGTGTTCGTGCCCGGGGTATCCGGCGAAAGTCTCGCCTTTCACGCAGCACTGAAGGCCCAGCCTGAGTTCGCGGCCGGCGTGCGTTTCACCGGCCTGCACTTCCCCGGCATCAACCGCACCGACTACCTCGGCCTGCACGTGGAAGCGCGCCAGCGCGGCTACGTGATGACGCCGGGCCTGCGCGCCGGCCTGGCCGATGGCCGCGCCGAGCTGGTGCCGATCGACTATCCAGCGATCTATCGCGATCTCGCCAGCAACGTCGCGGTCGATCTCGCCATCGCTCAGGTCAGCGCGCCCGATGCCGACGGCAACTGCAGCCTCGGCCCCAGCCTCGATTTCCACCCGGCGGTCTGGGCCAAGGCCAAGCGTCGCGTGCTGCACATCAACCCACGCCTGCCACGCACGCGCGGTTCGTGGTCGATTGCCTTTGCCTCGGCCGATGCCGCTTTCGAAGCCGACAGTGCGCTGGTCAGCTTCGATGCCGGCGGCAGCAGCGAAACCATCGAGCGTCACGCGGCGCTGGTCGCCGGTCTGGTCCGCGATGGCGACACCCTGGAGTTCGGCGTCGGCAAGCTGCCGGGCGCGATCCTCGCGTCGCTGCGCAGTCATCGCGATCTGCGTATCTGGTCCGGCATGGTCACGCCGCAGGTGGCCGCACTGGTCGATGCCGGTGCGGTTGCCGCCGAGGGCGCAATTGACGCCGGTGTCGCACTCGGCGACGCCGCGTTCTACGAACGCCTGGGACACGACCGCGCGTTCCATTTCCGGCCAGTGTCCGAAACCCATGACGTGCGCCGGATCGCCGCGATCGACAACTTCTGCGCGATCAATTCAGCGGTGGAAGTCGATCTGTTCGGCCAGGTCAACGCCGACAGCCTCAACGGCAAGCTGATGGCCGGCGTTGGTGGCTTGCCGGCTTTCGTCGCCGGATCGCAGCTGTCGAACGGCGGCCGCTCGATCGTCGCGCTGCCGGCGGCAACCGATGATGGCCGCTACACCCGCATCGTCGGCAGCTTCGATCGCGGCATGGTCGCCCTGCCCCGCCACTGCGCCGATTACGTGGTCACCGAGCATGGCGTCGCTGCGCTGCGCGGCTTGTCGATCCACGAACGTGCGCGTGCGCTGATCGCCGTGGCCGCGCCGGCTTTCCGTGAATCGCTGGAAGCCCGCTGGGCCGACATCGCCGGCCGGCTCTGAGCTTCGAATCCATCCCTACGCCGCCCCTCAACCAGGAATCCGAATCATGTCGAACCCGTCCACTACCGGCCTGCTGGCCGGCAAAGTCGCCCTCGTCACCGGCGCCGGTCGCGGCATCGGCCGTGGCATCGCGCTGGAACTGGCCAAGGCTGGTGCCAAGGTCGTCATCAATGATCTGGGGGTATCGCTGACCGGCGATGCGACGGCCGAATCGCCCGCCGACAGCGTCGTCCGCGAAATCAAGGAACTGGGCAGCGATGCCGTTGCCGATACTCATTCGGTGGCCAGCTTCGAAGGCGCGCAAGCGATGATCGATGCCGCGATCAAGAACTTCGGCCGCATCGACATCGTGGTCAACAACGCCGGCAACCTGCGCGACGTGATCTTCCACAAGATGAGCGAGGAAGAGTTCGACGCGGTGATCGCCGTGCATCTGAAAGGCTCGTGGAACACCAGCCGCGCCGCCGCCCCTTACTTCAAGGAACAGGGCTCGGGGAGCTTCATCCACATGACCTCGACCTCGGGGCTGATCGGCAACTTCGGCCAAGCCAACTACTGCGCGGCGAAGCTCGGCATCGTCGGCCTGTCGAAGGCCATCGCCCTCGACATGCAGCGCTTCGGCGTGCGTTCCAACGCCATCGCGCCGTTCGCCTGGACGCGCATGGTCAGCTCGATCCCGGACGAGACGCCGGAGCAGAAGAAGCGCGTCGAAGGCCTGAAGAAGCTGATTCCTGAGAAGATCGCGCCGTTCGTGGTTGCGCTGGCGTCCGATGCGGCCAAGAACGTGTCCGGCCAGATCTTCGGTGTGCGCAACAATGAGATCTATCTGTTCAGCCAGCCGCGCCCGATCCGCACCGCGCACACGGCCGAGGGCTGGACGCCGGAAGCGATCGTCGAGCGGGTGTTCCCGCAGTTCCAGAACGATTTCTATCCGTTGCACCGTTCGGGCGACGTGTTCACCTGGGATCCGGTCTGAGCCCAGTTTGAGTTCGGGCCGAGTGGCCCCAGTTAAAATCCGTACCAGCGGTCCTCACATTCGGAGACGAAGATGTCCAAGCGGGAAGTGGTGGTGGTAGGCGCAATGCGCACGGCAATCGGCAGCTTCGGCGGCACGCTGAAGGATGTGCCGCTGACGACACTGGCAACGACGGCGGTCAAGGCCGCGCTGGCGCATGCCGGCGTCGATCCATCGCTAGTCGGCCACATGGTGATGGGCAACGTCATCCCGACCGAGCCGCGCGATGCCTACCTTGGCCGCGTTGCCGCGGTGGAAGCCGGCATTCCGAAGGAAACCCCGGCGTTCAACGTCAACCGCCTCTGTGGTTCCGGCGTGCAGGCGATCATTTCGGCGGCGCAGGCGATCCTGCTCGGTGACTGCGATGTCGCCATCGGCGCTGGCGCAGAAGCGATGAGCCGCGGCCCCTACCTGCTGCCGGCCGGCCGCTGGGGCGCACGCATGGGCGACGCGAAGATGCTCGATTACATGACCGGCATCCTTCACGACCCGTTCCACGCCATCCACATGGGCATCACCGCCGAGAACGTGGCGGCCCGTTACGGCATCACCCGCGAGATGCAGGACGCCCTCGCCGTGACCAGCCAGCAGCGCGCCAGCAAGGCGATTGCCGAAGGCCGCTTCAAGGGCCAGATCGTCCCGGTCGAGATCGCCACCCGCAAGGGGACTATCCAGTTCGATACCGACGAAAACGTTCGCGCCGACGTCACCATCGAGCAGCTCGCCAAGATGAAGGCGGTGTTCAAGAAGGACGGCCTGGTCACGCCGGGCAATGCTTCGGGCATCAATGACGGCGCTGCCGCCGTGGTACTCGCCGAAGCCGGCCGTGCTGCCGCCCTCGGCCTCAAGCCGCTGGCCCGTCTGGTGTCCTACGGCCACGCCGGTGTCGAGCCGGAATACATGGGTATCGGCCCGGTGCCGGCGTCAAAGATCGCGCTGGCCAAGGCCGGCCTGAAAGTCTCCGACATGGACGTCATCGAAGCCAATGAAGCCTTCGCGGCACAGGCCTGCGCGGTGGCGCAGGAACTCGGCTTCGATCCGGCCAAGGTCAATCCGAACGGTTCGGGCATCTCGCTCGGCCATCCGGTCGGCGCCACCGGCGCGATCATCACCACCAAGGCGATCCACGAACTGCATCGCACCGGCGGCCGCTATGCGCTGGTGACCATGTGCATCGGCGGCGGCCAGGGCATCGCGGCGATCTTCGAGCGCGTCTGAAGCTTGCAGCAGCAGAATGAAAAGGCCGGGACTCGCGAGAGTCCCGGCCTTTCTTTTTGCCCGCTTGCCGTGAAGCTGGCTGCTCAGGGCGTGGGCGCAGTCTCGCTGTTGCGCAGTTCGATCGATGGCGTGTCCTCGGCACGTGCCGCAAGCAGCAGCGCCGTCTTCATGTAATCGCCGACCATCTTGCGATGGCTCTGCAACTGCAGCAGCGCCCGCTCGCCGACCAGCACTTCGGCATCGTGCTGAACCAGGGCGATCTGCCGGCTGGCCAGTTCGAGCTTGGCCAGCAAGGCGGCCGACGCTTCGCTGGCCGGCAGCGCCGCCAGACGCGCTGTCGCAGCCTGCAGGGAAACGGCCAGCTGCCGATATTCGCGCTGATCGCCGATCGCGGCGTACAGCGCCGTGGTGTCGTTGCCCGGCTCCAGGCGCAGACGATCCATCAGCCCGTAAAGTGCTGCATCGTCGGCAGGATCGATCGCCGACAGCGAGGCGACAAGCTCGCCTGCCTGGACGAATGCGGCGTCGCGTTCGATCGCCGCGTCGGTGTTGCGCAGGCTGGTCAGCGTGTCGGTATAGCCGGTCCGGGCAGCGCCGATATCGCGCAACTGATCCTGAGCATGGGCGATCGCCAGCTTGGCTTCGATCACTGAAGGATCGCGCTCGTCGCGACCCAGCAGCGCGCTCCAGACGGTGATCGCGCGGCGCAGACCGTCGTTGCGATCCTTGGGGGGGTCATCGCGCTCGAAGCTGACCGGACCGAGCTTGGTCGTCAGTTCCGGCTCCAGCACCTTGAGCCGGGCCAGCGAGTTGCGCAGCGGAGCCGGCAGGTCATTGATCTGATCCGGCGCGCGCGGCGCTTCATTGCGCAAGCTCACGCGCGGCAGGCGTTCGCCGTTCGGCGCCAGCTGCGCCCAGCCCATGCCGAGCAATGCGCGGTTCGACGACAGGCCGTCACTGCGCACGCGACCGAGCACGCCGAGCGCGGTACGACCCTGCTTCTCCTTCAGGAACTGCCAGCCGAGCGACAGATTGGCCTTGTCGCGCAGTTCGAGCAGCTCGGGATCGGTGGGGGTGGTGCGGCCGAGCAGGTCCAGCCAGCTCCGGGCGCGCGCGACATCCCCGTTGCGGATCATCGCGATCGCCAGGTTGTAGCGGCCATAGGCAGTGGCACGCAGCGCCGCGGTCGACGCCGCCATATAGCGGAAGGCTTCGATCGATTCGCTGTTGGCGACCTTCAAGGTATCGGTGGCCTCGCCCGGCCGCAGCCGCGCCAGCTCCAGCAGGCCGCTGATGTTGCGCCAGTCGGCCTGGCGATATTCCGGTAACAGACGCTTCGACAGCGCCAGCTGGGCTTCGGCGGCCGAGTAGTCGCCAGCGGAATAACGGGCTTCGGCGATCAGCAAGCGCTCGGTCGCAACCGCGGCACCAGCAACCTTGGCAGCATCGAGCTGATCGCAGATCGCCTGTGCCCGGTCGAGCACGCCCAGCTCCCGCAGCAGCGCCGCCTGCGCCAGCCAGTACGGCGGTTCGAAATGGCCGTTCGGCCCGGCTTGCACGGCGTCGGCCAGCAGTGCGATGAGGCCATTCGCGGCTTGTCCCATGCGGCCCAGGGTACGAGCGTGGCCAAGCGCCGGATCGTTGTCGGCACCGGGCGGATAGTGGATGACGCCAACGTTGACGCCGAGCGCTTCGAGCGAGCCGCTGATCACCGAAGTCTTCTGGGTTTCGTCGCGCTGCAAACGCCGGAACACCAGACTCGGCTTGCCGATCGTTCCGGACTCGACTCGCAGTTCAAGATCGCTGCTGGTGGCGGTCAGTTCGAGACTCTGGTCGATGTTCAATTGCACCGGCTCGCCCGGAGCCTCGGCCGCAACGACGGCTGTGGCCTGCACGCGATGAAGGCCTGTGGTCAGGCTGGTGCGGCCCAACCGCAGCGGGTCGCGTCGTTCCGCCAGCGCGCTGATTTCCGCGGCCAGCAGTGGCCGCTCGAACACCGTTTGTTCGTCGATGCGAATGCTCAGACTGACAATGCTGACTTTGTTCAGACCGGAGGCATCGGCGTACAGGTTCACTCGTCCGGCCATCGGCGTTGCCAGCGCATCCGCCAACTGCTCGGCTTCGGCGAGCCGCTGATAAACCGAGAATCGCAGGGCCTGGGGGCTTTTGAATACCAGCAACGGCAGTTTCGCTGCCGGCTTGGCCGACGCCGGCGGCGCAACTTCCTCGGCCACCACTGGCATTGCGGGTGCTTCGGGCACCGGTACCGGGCTGGCTTCCAGTAGCGGCGGCTGGATCGGCGCCTGCTCCGTCACCTGTCCCGGAAGCTGTTCGATGACCTGTTCCGGCGCGGTTCTCGGGGCTGCCTCATGGATCAGCGGCTGCGCCGACGGAGGCACGGCAATCACCCGAATGACAGGCTCGGACTCAGTCGCGGCAACGGGAGCTTCCGACGATGGCGGAATGGACACGACGGGCACCGGTTCCTGCGCCACCGCGACGCTGCCGAAGCTCAGAGACAGCAGTGAGGTCGACAGCAGCTGCAAAAACGGCGGCGCCGAAGCGGCCTTCGTATGTGCTCGAACCATGATTTTCTCCATCCACAAAAAAGGCGGCAGCTCAGGCCTGTCCGCCTGAACTGCCGCCTGTGGTACTGCGCAGCGTCAGGCTTTATGCAGCTTTGAGTCTTCCGTCATGAACTGCGAAAGGTCGATGTTCTCACCAACCGCCAGATCTTCACGACCCGCGAAGCTGGGCTTCACCAACCAGATGATGAGCGGTAGCACGACCAGCGACAGCACCATGTTGATCAGCATGATCGCGACCAGGAGCATGCCCATGTCGGCCATGAACTTGAACTCGGACAGGAAGTACCAAGGCAGGATGCCAGCCAGCATGATCGAGGCGGTGAACATGATCGCCTTGCCGGTGGTGGTCAGGGCAATGGTGATCGCCTTCTCCCAGTTTTTCCCGTGCGCTGAATATTCTTCGCAGATTCGAGACAGGAGGTAGATGCCGTAGTCGATACCGACGCCGACGCCCATAACCGCCACGATCACCGCGTTGATGTCCAGACCGATGCCGAGCGAGTACATCGCGGCATTGAGCAGGAAGTTCGACAGGTTCACCGGGATCAGCAGCAGAATCGCTGCCATCAGCGAACGATAGGCATAGCCGGCGATCACGGCGATGGCGACGTTGACGCAGCCGAGAATGAACCAGTGATAGCGATGGACGACGTTGTTCATCGCCTGCTGCAGCGCAATGAAGCCGGTGCCGAGGCGAACCGTGAAGCCCGGGTGATCGACGCCGACGATATCGACCGCACGCTTGGCGCTGGCCAGCGCCGCATCAACCGTTTCCTGCTTGTTGTCGGCGTACCACAGCGACACGGTGGAGTGCTGCGCTTCGAAGTCCATCACGTTGCCGAAGTTCAACGGCGTGGAGCCGAACAACACGGCCGAGCCGGCACTGAATGCAGCGCGCTTGTTCGGATCGACCGGCAGCCACTGCGGGTTGCCGCCGGAGAACAGACGATTGCCTTCGTACATGTAATCGCTGAACGACAGGGTGGCGCGCGGCTTCAGGATCGGATCGGACTCGACGATCGCCTGGATCTTCGAACGGATGATCATCGCTTCCGGCGACAGCGCGATACGGTTGGTACCGTCCTTGTCGTTCTTCGACTCGATGACGATTTCCAGCGTGTTGGTGCCCGGGAAGTGGGCGTTGATCGCGCGGATCGCCGTGTTGAACTCGGAGTCGTAGTGCAGCAGGTTCGAGCCCTCGACCGGGTTGCCGATCTTGATCTCGAACGATGCCCAGATGCCCCAGATGCCGAGCAGCACGGTGAAGATCGAGGTGTAGATTGCCGGCTTGCCGTAGGTGAGCTTGGCAATACCGCGCAGCAGGTTGCCCTGGAACGCGTGGATGCCGGTTTCCTTGCCATCGCCACCGGCAATGCGGTCGATGTTCTTCGGCAGCGGCAGGTAGGACAGCAGGATCGAAATCAGGAACACGCCGGTCGGGATGATCCACAGCGCCCAGGCGCCGCAGAACAGGGCATGCGCGAACATCGTGTGAATCGGCGCGATGGCGATGAAGATGATGCCGAACACGTCGGTCATGATGCCGAGGATCGACGGCGCCATCATCACGCCCATGGTGATTTCGGCGGACTTCC
>NZ_JAHFRY010000011.1 GCF_023266035.1 Nevskia sp. | reverse complement strand
AATCGACCGCCGCCGATGTGCTCAAGCTCAAGCCGGATGGCGTGATGCTGTCCAACGGCCCCGGCGATCCCGAGCCCTGCAGTTACGCCATCGCCGCGACGCGCGAATTCCTTGCGATGAAGCTGCCGACGTTCGGCATCTGCCTCGGCCACCAGATTCTCGGCCTCGCGGCCGGAGCGAAAACCCTGAAGATGAAGTTCGGCCATCACGGCGCCAATCACCCGGTGCAGGATCTTGAAACCAGCCGCGTGCTGATCACCAGCCAGAACCACGGTTTCGCGGTCGACGAAGCCACGCTGCCGGCCAATGCGGTGGTCACGCATCGCTCGCTGTTCGACGGCTCGAACCAGGGCCTGCGCCTGACCGACGCCCCGGCCTTCAGTTTTCAGGGACATCCGGAGGCCAGCCCCGGACCGCATGACGTCAGCTACCTGTTCGATCGCTTCGTCACCCTGATCGATGCTTCGAAGGAGAGTGCCCGTGGCTAAGCGCACCGACCTGAAGTCCATCCTGATCATTGGCGCCGGCCCGATCGTCATCGGCCAGGCCTGCGAGTTCGATTACTCCGGCGCTCAGGCCTGCAAGGCGCTGCGTGCCGAGGGTTATCGAGTCGTCCTGGTCAATTCGAACCCGGCGACGATCATGACCGACCCGGAAATGGCCGATGCGACTTATATCGAACCGATCCGCTGGCAGACCGTCGCCGCGATCATCGAAAAGGAGCGCCCGGATGCGGTGCTGCCGACGATGGGCGGCCAGACCGCGCTGAATTGCGCGCTGGATCTGGCCCGCGAAGGCATCCTGGAAAAATTCAACTGCGAACTGATCGGCGCCAACGCGCATGCGATCGACCTCGCCGAAGATCGCCAGAAATTCCGTGACGCGATGACCGAGATCGGTCTCGGTTCGGCGCGCTCGGGTGTCGCCCACTCGATGCAGGAAGCGAAATACATCCAGGAGCAGGTCGGCTATCCGGTGGTGATCCGCCCCAGCTTCACGCTCGGCGGCTCCGGTGGCGGCATCGCCTACAACGTGCAGGAGTTCGAGGAGATCGTGCTGCGCGGTCTCGACCTGTCGCCGACCACGGAAGTGCTGATCGAAGAATCCCTGCTCGGCTGGAAGGAGTACGAGATGGAAGTGGTCCGGGATCGTCTGGACAACTGCATCATCGTCTGCTCGATCGAGAATCTCGATCCGATGGGCGTGCACACCGGTGACTCGATCACCGTGGCGCCGGCCCAGACCTTGACCGACAAGGAATACCAGATCATGCGCAACGCGAGCATCGCGGTGCTGCGCAAGATCGGCGTCGATACCGGCGGCTCGAACGTGCAGTTCGCGATCAATCCCGAAGATGGCCGGATGATCGTCATCGAGATGAATCCGCGCGTGTCGCGTTCGTCGGCACTCGCTTCGAAAGCGACCGGTTTCCCGATCGCCAAGATCGCCGCCAAGCTGGCTGTCGGCTACACCCTGGACGAGCTGCGCAACGAGATCACTGGCGGCGTGACGCCGGCTTCGTTCGAGCCTTCGATCGACTATGTCGTCGTCAAGATTCCGCGCTTCACCTTCGAGAAATTCCCGACCGCCGACTCGCGCCTGACCACGCAGATGAAGTCGGTCGGCGAAGTGATGGCGATCGGCCGCAACTTCCAGGAATCGCTGCAGAAAGCATTGCGTGGCCTGGAAGTCGGTTCCGATGGCTTCGATCCGGTCGTCGCCCCAGAAAGCGGCAGGTTCTCGGAAGCGAACCTGACCAAGATCCGCGAAGAGCTGGCGACGCCACGAGCCGGCCGCATCTGGTACGTCGGCGACGCCTTCCGCGCCGGCATGAGCATCGCCGACGTGTTCCGCTATTCGAAGATCGATCCCTGGTTCCTCGAGCAGATCGAGGAGCTGATCCAGACCGAAAGCGAAATCGCTGCCGAATCGATCAGCAAGATCAGCAAGGACAATCTGCGCCGCTACAAGCGCCTCGGTTTCGCCGATCGCCGCATCGCGACCCTGCTCGGTGTGAAGGCCGCATCGGTGCGTGCCCGTCGTCACAAGCTCGGCATCCGGCCGGTCTACAAGCGGGTAGACACCTGCGCGGCCGAGTTCCCGTCGTCGACCGCCTACCTGTATTCCAGCTATGACGAGGAATGCGAGGCCGCGGTCACGGACGCCAAGAAGATCATCGTCCTTGGCGGCGGCCCGAACCGTATCGGTCAGGGCATCGAGTTCGATTACTGCTGCGTGCATGCCGCGATGGCGCTGCGCGAAGACGGTTACGAAACGATCATGATCAATTGCAATCCGGAGACCGTGTCGACTGACTACGACACCTCGGATCGCCTGTACTTCGAACCGCTGACCTTCGAAGACGTGATGGAGATCATCGAGCTCGAGAAGCCACTCGGCGTGATCGTGCAGTTCGGCGGCCAGACGCCACTGAAGCTGGCGCGAGCGCTGGAAGCCGCTGGCGCGCCGATCATCGGTACCAGCCCGGACTCGATTGACCTCGCCGAAGACCGCGAGCGTTTCCAGAAGCTGGTCGACGAGCTGAAGTTGAAGCAGCCGCCGAATGGCGTGGCGACTTCGCTGAAGGCGGCGCTCGCCGTCGCCCAGAAGGTCGGCTATCCGCTGGTCGTCCGTCCGAGCTATGTGCTCGGCGGCCGGGCGATGGAAATCGTTCACGACGACGCCGACCTGCAGCGCTACATGACCGAAGCGGTCAAGGTGTCGAACGATTCGCCGGTGCTGCTTGATCGATTCCTCGAGAACGCGATCGAAGTCGATGTCGATGCACTGGCTGACAGCGAAGGCAACGTCGTGATCGGCGGCATCATGGAGCACATCGAACAGGCTGGCGTGCATTCGGGCGACTCGGCCTGCTCGCTGCCGGCTTACACGCTGAGCCAGAAGGTGCAGGACGACATCCGCGACCAGATGTTCAAGCTGGCGCGGGCGCTGAAGGTCTGCGGCCTGATGAACGCGCAGTTCGCGCTGCAGGGCGATACGGTCTATCTGCTGGAAGTGAATCCGCGTGCTTCACGCACCAGCCCGTTCGTGTCCAAGGCCATCGGCCGGCCGCTGGCCAAGATCGCGGCGCGCTGCATGGCCGGGCAGTCGCTGCCCAGCCAGGGTATCCACAAGGAAATCGTGCCGCCGTATTTTTCGGTCAAGGAATCGGTGTTTCCGTTCGCGAAGTTCCCGGGTGTCGATCCTCTGCTCGGCCCGGAAATGCGCTCGACCGGCGAAGTGATGGGCGCCGGTGTGCATTTCGGCGAGGCCTTCAACAAGGCCTTGCTCGCCGCCGGCATGACCTTGCCTTCGGGAGGCACGGCCTTTGTGTCGGTGCGCGAGGCGGACAAGGCGAAGGCCGTCGATCTGGCCCGTCTGCTGGTGGCCAAGGGCTTCAAAGTCGTGGCCACTGAAGGCACGGCGAATGCCATCACCGCGGCCGGATTGCTTTGCGAACGGGTCAACAAGGTCAAGGAAGGCCGCCCGCATTGCGTGGACATGATCAAGAATGGCGAGATCCAGTTCATCGCTAACACCACCGAGGGCAAGAAGTCGGTCGAGGAATCGCATTCGATCCGCGCCGCGGCCATCGCCCAGAAGCTGTGCTATTTCACGACCATCGCTGGCGCCCATGCGGCGGCGATCGCGATGGATCATCTCGATCACGTCGACGTCAACCGTCTCCAGGACCTCCATAAGCAAATCACTGCATGAGCACCAAGACCCCGATGACTCTGCGCGGCGCCGAGGCGCTGCGCGAAGAATTGCGTTACCGCAAGAGCGAACTGCGCCCGAAGATCATCGCGTCGGTCGAGGAAGCCCGTGCTCACGGTGACTTGAAGGAAAACGCCGAATATCACGCCGCCCGAGAGCAGCATGGCTTCAATGAAGGCCGCATCGGCGAGATGGAAGCGAAGCTGTCGAATGCCCAGATCATCGACCCGGCCGGGCTGCCGAAGACTGGCAAGGTGATGTTCAGCACGACCGTCGAGCTGGTCGATGCCGATTCCGGCGAGGAATTGCGCTATCAGATCGTCGGTGAAGATGAGGCCGACATCAAGAACGGCCTGATCTCGGTGAATTCGCCAATCGCCCGGGCCTTGATCGGCAAGACCGAAGGCGATGTCGCCCAGGTTCAAACGCCTCGCGGCATCCGCGAGCTGGAAGTCGTCAAAGTCAGTTACCTCTGAGACCGTATTGAGCAAACCGCGCAGCAAGAGCAGCACCCAATGGCTCGCCGAGCACGAGGCGGACCCCTATGTGCAGCTGGCGCGCAAGGAAGGCTACCGTTCGCGGGCGGTCTACAAGCTCAAGGAAATCCAGGAACGCGACAAGATTCTGAAGACCGGCATGACGGTCGTCGACCTGGGCGCTGCGCCTGGCGGCTGGAGTCAGTTCGCGCGTCCGCAGATTGGTAAAAACGGACGGGTGGTAGCGCTCGATATCCTGCCGATGAATCAGCTCAAGGACGTCGAGTTCATTCTCGGCGACTTCCGGGAAGACTCGGTGCTGCAGGCGATCGAAGCGGCGGTGCCGGCAGGTTCGGCTGATCTTGTGTTGTCCGACATGGCCCCCAACATCTCTGGCATCGACGTTGCAGATCAAGCTGCGTCGATCTACCTGTGCGAACTGGCGCTGGATTTTGCGGTCCAGCGTCTCAAGCCAGGTGGAGCTTTTCTGGTGAAGCTGTTCCAGGGGCCGGGGTCCGAGGCGTATCTGAAGCTGGTGCGAACGAAATTTCGCACCGTGCAAATCCGAAAACCCAAGGCATCGCGGGCCAGAAGTCCCGAGGTTTACGTGCTGGCGCGCAATCATCGCGTCGTGTAGTGTCAAAACGAATTACGGATTCAAGAATCCCGAGGATTATCCGTTGAACGATCTCGCCAAGAATCTGCTGCTCTGGTTGGTCATCCTGGTTGTTCTGGTGCTTTCGTTCCAGAGCTTTTCTTCGCGCAATGGCGCGCAGCCGAAACTGGCTTATTCGGACTTCCTCGAACAGGTCAAATCCGGCCAGGTCGATAGCGCCGAGATCGAAAGCCAGAACATTCGCGGCAAGCTGAAGAGCGGCCAGACCTTCACGGCGATCAGCCCGGAAACGGACAATCGCGCGATGATCGGCATCCTGCTCGACCACAACGTCAAGTTCGACGGTGCGGTGAAGCCGGAAACGCCGCTGGTGATGCAAATCCTGTTCAGCTTCGGTCCGATCCTGCTGCTGATCGGCGTCTGGATCTACTTCATGCGCCAGATGCAGTCCGGCGGTGGCGGCGGTCGCGGTGCGATGAGCTTCGGAAAATCGCGCGCCCGCATGCTCAATGCCGATCAGGTCAAGATCACTTTCAACGATGTTGCCGGTGTCGAGGAAGCGAAGGCGGAAGTTTCCGAACTGGTCGACTTCCTGAAGGATCCGGGCAAGTTCCAGAAGCTCGGCGGCAAGATTCCGCGCGGTGTGCTGATGGTGGGCTCGCCGGGTACCGGCAAGACCCTGCTCGCCAAGGCGATCGCCGGTGAAGCCGGTGTGCCGTTCTTCACCATCTCCGGTTCGGATTTCGTCGAGATGTTCGTCGGTGTCGGTGCCAGCCGTGTTCGCGACATGTTCGAGCAGGGCAAGAAGCACGCTCCCTGCATCATCTTCATCGATGAAATCGACGCGGTTGGCCGTCATCGCGGTGCTGGTCTCGGTGGTGGTCATGACGAGCGCGAGCAGACGCTGAATCAGTTGCTGGTCGAGATGGACGGCTTCGAAGGTAACGAAGGCGTGATCATCATCGCCGCGACCAACCGCCCGGACGTGCTCGACCCGGCGCTGCTGCGCCCGGGCCGTTTCGATCGTCAGGTGGTCGTGCCGCTGCCGGATGTCCGTGGCCGCGAGCAGATCGTCAAGGTTCATCTGCGTGCGCTGCCGCTGGCCGATGACGTGAAGCCGGAAATCATCGCCCGTGCGACGCCTGGTTTTTCGGGTGCCGATCTGGCCAATCTGGTCAACGAAGCTGCGCTGTTCGCCGCACGCGGCAATAAGCGTTTGGTCGGTCAGGACGATTTCGACCGTGCTCGCGACAAAATCATCATGGGCGCCGAGCGCCGCTCGATGGTCATGAGCGAGGATGAAAAGCGCAATACGGCTTATCACGAAGCCGGCCACGCGATCGTCGGTCTGAACGTCCCGGAACATGATCCGATCTACAAGGTGACGATCATTCCGCGCGGCCGCGCCTTGGGTGTGACCATGTTCCTGCCGGAAGAGGATCGTCATTCGCGCTCGAAGCAGAGCTTGAACAGCCTGATCTGCATGATGTTCGGAGGTCGTGTTGCCGAAGAACTGACCTTGGGGCCCGATGGCGTCACCACCGGCGCATCGAACGACATCGAGCGTGCGACCAACCTGGCGCGCAACATGGTCACCAAGTGGGGTCTGTCGGACAAGCTTGGTCCGCTGGCCTACAGCGAAGATGAAGGCGAAGTGTTCTTGGGCCGCAGCGTCACGCAGCACAAGAACATGTCCGACGACACGGCGAACGCGATTGATCGCGAAATTCGCGAAGTCATCGATACCAATTACGCGCGTGCCAAACAGATTCTGGTCGACAACTTCGACAAGCTGCATGCAATGGCTGATGCACTGATGAAGTACGAAACGATCGACAGCGATCAGATCGCGCGGATCATGCAGGGCAAGGATCCGGGCGCGCCGGGTTCGTGGACTGATGGCACGCGGGTGCCGCCGGTGGGTAACAAGCCGAACGGGCCGTCAGCAGTTCCGCCGACTGTCACGCCGACACCTGCCAGCCAGAACTGAAGCTGCTGCAGTAGTTTCCGGGGCCGGTTCATACCGGCCCTTTTCATTTGGCGAGCTGGAACCGATCGTGATTCTCGAACTGCCGCGTGGACGACGACTGGATCTGTCCTCGCCTGTGGTCATGGGCGTTCTGAACCTCACCCCGGATTCATTCTCCGATGGCGGCCGCCATGTCGGGATCGATGCCGCGCTGGCCGCTGCGCATCGAATGCTCGATGAAGGCGCCGCGATCATCGACATCGGTGGCGAATCGACTCGACCGGGTGCCGATCCAGTATCGGTAGGCGAGGAATGCGATCGCGTCCTGCCGCTGATCGAGCGCCTGTGCAGCGAACGGGACTGCATCGTGTCGATCGACACGATGAAGCCGGAGGTGATGCGGGCGGCTTGTCGCGCGGGGGCTGCGATCATCAATGACGTCAAGGCTTTGCAGGCGCCCGGGGCCATCGAAGTGGCCGCTGCCGAGCAGGCTGCTGTCTGCCTGATGCACATGCGGGGCGAGCCTCGAACGATGCAACTGGCACCTGCCTACGGGGCCGTGGTCGATGAGGTGGGCGCGTTCTTCGAATCGCGGATCGCGACATGTCTGGCGCAAGGCATTCCGGCTTCGCGGCTGCTGATCGATCCGGGCTTCGGTTTCGGCAAGACGCTCGCGCATAACCTTGAGCTTCTGGCGCAGTTGCCCAGCTTTCAGGCGCTGCGTTTGCCGATCCTGGTTGGGATGTCACGCAAGGGCATGCTTGGCCAGATCACAGGGCGAGCAGTGGTCGATCGAACAGCGGCAGGACTGGCGGCCGCGACGCTCGCGGTCTGGAATGGAGCAAGCATCGTCCGTACGCACGATGTCGCGGCAACGGTTGACGCCGTGAAAGTGGCTGGCGCAGTACGACGCGCGGTGCAAGCGGTGTCGGCCCCGTCATAATGTCGGGATGAGTCGACAATATTTTGGAACGGACGGCATTCGAGGGCGCGTGGGTCAGGCGCCGATGACCCCGGAGTTCGCCTTGAAGCTGGGTTGGGCAGCAGGCTGCGTGCTGGCGAAAACGCCGGGCGCCCGGGTGCTGGTCGGCAAGGACACGCGGCGTTCGGGCTATCTGTTCGAATCGGCACTGGAAGCGGGTCTGGCTGCGGCCGGCGTTGAAACCTATCTGCTCGGGCCGCTGCCGACCCCGGCAGTCGCCTACCTGACTCGCGCACTCCGAGCTCAGGCGGGGGTTGTTATCTCGGCTTCGCACAATCTGCATTTCGACAATGGCGTGAAGTTCTTCTCCGGTGAAGGAGACAAGCTCAGCGATCAGCTCGAAGAGGAAATCGAGTCCTATCTGGAGCGGGATATCGTCTGCGTGCCGCCCGAATCAATGGGACGGGCGCGACGGATCGATGACGCGCAAGGCCGGTACATCGAGTTCTGCAAGGGTACTTTCGCCGGCGATTCGCTGCGCGGCCTGAAGCTGGTTGTCGATTGCGCCCATGGCGCGGCTTATCGGGTTGCACCGGCAGTGTTTGCCGAGCTCGGCGCGCAGGTGGTGTCGATCGGCGTCAGCCCGAACGGCCTCAATATCAACGAGGACTGTGGCTCCACACATCTGGAAGCATTGAAGGCAGCTGTTGCTCACCATCGTGCCGACATCGGCATTGCCCTCGATGGTGATGGTGATCGTTGCCTGATGGTCCGGGCCGATGGCCAATCGGTCGATGGTGACGAGATCCTGTACGTGCTGGCGCGTCAACGTCAGCTGTCAGGCAGCTTGCGTGGACCGGTGATCGGTACCCTGATGAGCAATTACGGCCTTGAGCGCGCCTTCGCTGGACATGGCATCGCCTTCGAACGTGCTGCCGTCGGTGACCGTTACGTGCTCGAACGCCTGCGTGCCACTGGCGGCATCATCGGCGGCGAAACCTCGGGGCACACGATCTGTCTCGATCGGGCCCGCACCGGTGACGGCATCATCACCGCGCTCCAGATACTGGAAGCGATGCAGATCCAAGGCTTGTCGCTTGCCGAACTGGTGCAAGGCATGGCCAAGTTGCCACAGGTGTTGCTGAATGTGCCGGTGACCGGCAAGGCCAAGCCGCTGTTGGATCATGCGCTGGTGCAGGCAGCGGCAACCGAGGTCGAACAATGGCTGGCAGGGCGAGGGCGCTTGCTGCTGCGGGCGTCCGGTACCGAGCCGGTGTTGCGGGTCATGGTGGAAGCCAATGATCCCGACGATGCAAACAAGGCGGCAGAACGCCTGGCGACGGCAGTGCGGCAGGCTGCGGCCTTGTCGGCTGCTTGACGCAAAATTGAATGACTCAATCCACTAACAAGAGCGGAGGACCTATGTCGCGCGGATATCTGGTGGCGGGCAACTGGAAGATGAACGGATCATCGGCGTCGAATGCCGCACTGGTCGAAGGTTTGCTGCGAGGCATCGCCGAATGTCCGGCGATCGATGTACTTGTCTGCCCACCGGCTTTGTATCTGGATGCGGTCAGGCGACATATCGGTGCTGCGCCGATTGCGGTTGGCGGCCAGAACCTCAGCGATGAGTCTGAGCTTGGCGCCTACACCGGCGAACTTCACGCATCGATGCTGAACGATGTGGGCTGCAGCCACGTGCTGGTCGGCCACTCCGAGCGCCGAACGCTTTACGGCGAAAACGATGCCTGCGTGGCACGCAAGTTCGTCGTGGCGCAGGCGGGCGGCCTGATCCCGGTGCTGTGCATCGGCGAAACGCTCGCTGAACGCGAAGCTGATCAGACCGAAGTCGTGTTGAAGCGTCAGCTGGATGCTGTCATTGCCGCTGCCGGAATCGGTGCATTCATCAATGCGGTGGTTGCTTACGAACCGGTTTGGGCCATTGGTACCGGCCGTACGGCCAGCGTCGAGCAGGCTCAGGCGGCGCACGCATTTATCCGTGGCGTCATCGCGGCTAACGATGCTAAAATCGCAAATTCGGTTCGCCTGCTTTACGGCGGCAGCGTCAAAGCTGACAACGCAGCGTCTCTGTTCTCCTGTGAGGACGTGGACGGTGGTCTGATTGGCGGCGCGTCGCTGAAAGCCCCGGAATTCCTCGCGATCTGCGCGTCGGCCCAGATATTGGCCGCATCGCTCGACGCCTGACATCAACAACGATCGGGTTTCATGTACACAATTCTGGTAGTGCTACACGTGCTGGTGTCCATTGCACTGATCGGCCTCGTGCTGATCCAGCACGGCAAGGGTGCCGACGCGGGTGCTGCGTTCGGCAGTGGTGCTTCGGGCACCGTATTCGGCTCACGCGGTTCGGCCAATTTTCTGACCCGGATCACCGCTTGGCTGGCTGGCGCGTTCTTCCTGCTCAGTCTGGCGCTGGCTTACGTCGTGCACGGCAAGAGTGCGAGCAGCAGCGTGGTCGATCAGGCCCCGGCTGCGGTTGTCTCCGAGCCCGTTGTTCCGGCAGTGCCTGCAGAAGGTGGTGCTGTTCCGGCCCCAACTCCTGCACCGGAAGTCCCCGTACCAAGTCCGGCAGCACCCGTGGCACCGACAGGAAATGATTCTGCTCCGGGCTCGCAAAAGCCAGCGGTTCCACAGTAAAATAGTCGACGCGCTTGGTGCTGATGAATTTTTCTTTCAGCAGCGGCGCTAGAAGTAGAAGTAGAAATCCTGAAGGCCGACGTGGCGGAATTGGTAGACGCACTACCTTGAGGTGGTAGCGGCGAAAGTCGTGGGAGTTCGAGTCTCCCCGTCGGCACCATGGATATGCAGTAGGGATAAGCGGGTTTATCGTTATCCAGAAGTTGAAAATGTGTTTGCTTAAGAGTGTGTTGCTGGTTATACTAGTCAACTGAAGACGGTGCGGGGTGGAGCAGTCTGGCAGCTCGTCGGGCTCATAACCCGAAGGTCGTAGGTTCGAATCCTGCCCCCGCTACCAATTCAGGTTTTACGCTGCATTCGGGCCCCGTGTGGGCCTTTTTTATTGGTTTTTTGAATTTGAGAGGACTGTCCACTGGGCGGTTCAGACGAGGAAGCTGGGTGCTGCGAGATCGCTTGATCCAACTGCTGGAGCCGGTGGTGAATGCCATCGGTTACGAGCTGGTGCTGCTGGAATACAGTCCGCGCGACAGCTCCGGCATGTTGCGGCTGTTCATCGATTCGCCCGATGGCATCGGTCTGGATGACTGCGAGAAAGTGAGTCGCGAAGTGGCGGCGACGCTCGATGTCGAAGATGTCATCACTCAGGCCTATCGTCTCGAGATCTCGTCACCGGGTCTTGATCGTCCGCTGGTGACGCCTGAACACTACAGGCGTTTCCAGGGTGAAGTAGCAAGAATCCAGACGTTGGCCCCGATCGCCGGACGCCGCCGCTTCCAGGGCGTGCTGCTGGGCGCGACCGACGACGAAGTCTCGATTGAAACTGCAGAAGGCGTCGTCACATTGCCGCTGGCCGATATCGACAAGGCCAAGCTGGTCCCGAATTTTGACAAGGAGAAGACAGGTTCATGAACAAGAACGTATTGCTCATGGTGGATGTCGTCTCCAATGAAAAAGGCGTCGAGAAAGAAATCATCTTTCAGGCGCTTGAAGCGGCTCTGGCTTCCGCAAGCAAGGAACATTACGGCTCGGAATGGGATATCCGCGTCACCATCGACCGCGACACCGGCGATTACGAGACCTGGCGCCGCTGGACGATCGTCGATGACGAAGACGCCAATTTCGAGACGCCGCTGCGGCAGATCCTGCTGGCGCGTGCGCAGGAAACCCAGCCCGAGGCGATTCCCGGCGATGTGCGCGAAGAACCGCTGCCGTCGATCGAGTTCGGTCGCATCGGCGCGCAGAAGGCCAAGCAGGTCATTTTCCAGCGCGTGCGCGATGCTGAGCGGGCGCGCATCGTCGATGCCTATGCTGATCGTGTCGGCGAATTGATGACCGGTCTGGTCAAGCGCATCGAGCGCGGCGCGATCATCGTCGACCTGGGTGGCACCACCGAAGCGATCATTCCGCGCGATCAGGTGATTCCGCGCGAGCCGGTTCGTCCTGGCGATCGCATTCGCGGCTATCTTTATGAAGTGAGCCCGCAGATGCGCGGCCCGCAGCTGTTCCTGAGCCGCACGGCACCGAAGTTCTTGATCGAGCTGTTCAAGCTCGAAGTGCCGGAAATCGCCCAGGGATTGATCGAGATCAAGGGCGCTGCCCGCGACTCGGGCCTGCGCGCCAAGATTGCCGTTCAGGCCAAGGACAAGCGTATCGACCCGGTCGGCGCCTGCGTCGGCATGCGCGGTTCGCGCGTGCAGAGTGTGTCGAACGAACTGGCGGGCGAGCGCATCGATATCGTGCCCTGGGACGACAACATCGCCCAGTTCGTCATCAATGCGATGGCGCCGGCAGAAGTGGAATCGATCATCGTCGATGAAGATTCCCATGCCATGTCGATCGCCGTGGCTGAAGACAAGCTTGCGCAGGCGATCGGTCGTGGTGGACAGAACGTCCGTCTCGCGTCCGAACTGACCGGCTGGACTCTGAACGTGATGACGGCTGCCGAAGCCGAGTCGAAGAAGGAACAGGAAAATCAGACCGTCCAGGCTCTCTTCATGGAAGCCCTGGAAGTCGATGCCGAAGTCGCCTTGATCCTCGTGCAGGAAGGTTTCGCTTCGCTCGAAGAAATTGCTTATGTGCCGGACGAAGAATTGCTCGACATCGAAGAGTTCGACGAGCAGATCGTCGAAGAACTTCGCAATCGCGCCAAGGATGTGCTGCTGACCCGAGCACTGGCCAAGGCCGAACAAGCTGCTTCGGTGCAGCCCGCAGAAGATTTGCTCGCCGTGCCGGGAGTCGATGAGGAACTTGCGTATCGCCTGGCGGCTGCCGGTGTGGTGACGCGGGACGACCTTGCCGATCTTGCGACCGACGAGCTGACAGAAAAAGTGCCGATGGACGAAGACGTCGCGGCCCGGTTGATCATGACCGCCCGTGGCCTTGAGTCACAGAAGGCCTGACCCCCTCCGGAGCGCGCCGATGAGCAGCCTTACCGTGTTGGACCTCGCCGCCGAGCTGCGCAAGCCGGTTCCTGAAATGTTGACTCAGCTCAGGGACGCCGGTGTGGCGGTGGCAAGTGCAGATTCTCCGATCAGCCCCGCCGACAAGGTGGCGTTGTTGCAGCATCTGCACAAGATTTCCCGTACTGCGACCACCTTGGGGACATCCACGTCTCCGGGGGCCGACAGTCGCATTTCGATCAAGCGCAAGGAAACCACCGAGTTGAAGCTCGGCGGTGGCCGCGGCGCGCCGACCAAGACGGTCAGCATCGAAGTGCGCAAGCGTCGCACCTACCTCAAGAGTGACGAGGTCGAGGCGACAGAGCCTGTTGCCGCACCAGTCGCAGCCGTTGTTGCTCAGCCGGTTCCGGCAGCGCCGATTGCAACGCCTGCCGAGACCGTGCCGGTCGTTGTAGCGGTCGAAGCGATCGATGCTCCGCAGCCGGTCGTGGCAGAGACGACGGCCGACGAAGCAGCCCTTGCAAAGGCGGCTGCCGATGAAACGGCGCGTCTGGCTGCCGAGGCGGAGGCAGCGCGGGTGCTGGCAGCGAACGAAGAGGCCGAACGCGTCAAGGCAGCGGAAGCCGAGCGCATGCGCACGGATCCGATCTATCGCGCCCGGATGGATGCTGAATCCTCGCGCCGCCGCGCGGCCGAAAATCTGCGCCGTGCCACCGAAGTCAAGATCATTCCGACCCCGGCCCCGACGCCACCTGCAGCTGCCGCGAAGAAGCCGGATCGCGACAAGGATCGTGCGGGTGGTGATCGCGGTCGCAACGAATTGCATCTGGCGGCCGGCAAGGGCGGCAAGCGCGACAAGAAGACCAAGCGCAAGCCAAGCGGCCAGATTCATGTCGATAACGCCCATACCTTCGAACGCCCGACGGCGCCGGTGGTGCGTGAAGTCGAAGTGCCGGAAGCAATCACCGTTGCCGAATTGGCCAACCGCATGGCCATCAAGGCCACGGAACTGATCAAGGTGATGATGAAGAATGGCCTGATGGCGACGATCAACCAGATCATCGATCAGGACACCGCGGCGCTGATGGTCGAGGAAATGGGTCACAAGATCCGCCTCGTCAAGGACAGCGACCATGAAGATGGCCTGATGACGGCTGCGACCGGCGAAGTGCAGGAATCGACTGCGCTGCCGCGTCCGCCGGTGGTCACCATCATGGGTCACGTCGATCACGGCAAGACCTCCTTGCTCGACTACATCCGCAAGACGCGCGTGGCTGCGGGCGAAGCCGGCGGTATCACTCAGCACATCGGCGCCTACCACGTGCAGACGAAGAAGGGTGTCATCACCTTCCTCGATACGCCGGGTCACGCTGCCTTTACCCGCATGCGTGCCCGCGGCGCCCAGTTGACCGACATCGTCATCCTGATCGTGGCTGGCGACGACGGCGTGATGCCGCAGACCAAGGAAGCGATCCAGCACGCGAAGGCGGCTGGCGCGCCGGTCATCGTCGCGATCACCAAGATCGACAAGCCGGACGCCGACATCGCTCGCGTCAAGACTGATTTGCTGAAAGAAGAACTGGTCGCCGAAGATTTCGGCGGCGAAGTTCAGGTGGTTGGCGTGTCTTCGGTGACCGGCGCCGGTATCGATGAACTGCTCGACGCGATCCTGTTGCAGGCCGAAGTGCTGGAACTGAAGGCGCCGGTCGACACCATGGCGCGCGGCACGATCGTTGAAGCGTCGATCGAGAAGGGACGTGGTCCGGTTGCGACCGTGCTGGTCCGTTCGGGCACGCTGCGGCAGGGCGATGTGATCATTTCCGGCTCGCATTACGGCCGCGTTCGCGCCATGTTCAACGAGGCTGGCGCGCTGGTGAAGGAAGTCGGTCCGTCGATTCCGGTCGCGGTGCTTGGCTTGTCCGGCCCGCCGGATTCCGGTGATGACATCGTTGTCGTGGCCGATGAACGCAAGGCCCGTGAACTGACGATCCTGCGCGAATCGAAGCAGCGCGAAGCGAAGCTGGCGTCGAATCAGGCAGTGCGCATGGATCAGGTCTTCGCTCGCATGGGCGATGGTTCAGCCGAGCAGAAGTCGCTGAATCTGATGATCAAGGCCGACGTGCAGGGTTCTGCCGAAGCGCTGTCCGAATCGCTCAAGAAGTTGCCGAGTGCCGAGGTCAAGGTCACGGTGGTATCGAGCTCGATCGGCGGCATCAGCGAGTCGGATGTCGATCTGGCATTGGCTTCGCGCGCCATCATCATCGGCTTCAATGTCCGTGCCGATAGCGTTGCCCGTCGTCGTATTCAGGACACCGGCCTCGACGTTCGCTATTACTCGATCATCTACGACGTGCTGGATGACGTCTCCGATGCCATCGGCGGTTTGCTGGGTACCGAGACGCGCGAGCAGATTGTCGGCACCGCGCAGGTTCGCGACGTGTTCCGTTCGTCGAAGTTCGGCGCCATCGCCGGTTGCCTGGTCATGGACGGCGAAGTCCGCCGCGGCCTGCCGATTCGCGTGCTGCGCAACAATGTCGTCATCTATGAAGGCGAACTGGAATCCCTGCGTCGCCACAAGGACGATGTTGCCAAGGTCATCGTCGGCACGGAGTGCGGTATCGGCGTGAAGAACTACAACGACGTCAAGGCGGGCGATCAGATCGAGTGCTTCGACCGCGTTCAGGTCAAGCGCACCGTGAAGGCCGAGGCTTAATCCCGAGTGCCGAGAGAGTATTCCCGCACGTTGCGGATCAATTCCCAGCTCCAGCGCGAGCTGTCGGAATTGATCCGCGACGAGTTGACTGACCCGCGCATCGGCAAATTGACGGTGACCGATGTGGTGGTGGCTGCCGATGTTCGCAATGCCAAGGTATCGATCAGCCAGCTGGGCACCGACGATGAACTGAAGCAGGCGGTCAAGGCCCTGAACGGTGCGGCTGGTCGCTTGCGACATTTGCTGGTCGATCGCATGCGCATCCGCCATGTGCCGACGCTGCACTTCACCGCCGACATGGCTTTGCGTGAAGCAGATCGTGTCGGTGGTCTGATCCGGGAAGCCATCGCCAACGACCAGGCCAGCAGCGAAGCCGCTGATTCCAAGGTTGATCTCAAGGTGGCTGATGATGAGCCGCCGGCATCGTGAACGGGCGCTGATCGACGGCTTCCTGCTGCTCGACAAGCCGGCCGGTGTCAGCTCCAACAACGTGCTTCAGCAGGTTCGTCGGCTTTACGACGCCGAGAAGGCAGGGCATACCGGCAGCCTCGATCCGTTTGCGACCGGGCTGTTGCCGATCTGCTTCGGCCAGGCGACCAAGCTCGGTGGCTTCCTGCTTGAATCCGACAAGCGCTATCAGGCGCAGGTGCTGCTCGGCACCCAGACGTCCACCGGTGATCCGGAAGGCGAGGTGATCGCGACGTCCGATGCGTCGCAGATCACGCGCAGTGACATCGAAGCGGTGCTTCCGCAGTTGCTCGGCGAGATCGAGCAGATTCCGCCGATGTACTCGGCGATCAAGCGTGGCGGCCGGCATCTTTATGAACTCGCCCGCGAAGGTGTCGAGATCGATCGCGAGCCGCGCCGCGTCACCATTCATGAACTGAAACTGCTTGATTTCGAGCCGGGTGGCTTTTCGTTCGAGGTGTTCTGCTCGAAAGGCACTTACATCCGCACGCTGGCCGAGGATTGGGCGCATCTGCTCGGTCAGCGCGCCTATCTGACTGGTTTGCGTCGCCTGGAAACGGGACCGTTCCGCAAGGTCAGCATGGTGACGATGCCCGATCTCCACGCCTGCAATTTCCAGATGGATCGTCTCAACGCGCTGCTGCTGCCGCTGGCTGCTGCGCTGGGCGACAGACCTCGGCTCGATGTTGACGCCTTCGATGCCGCGAGACTGCGTCGCGGTCTCGAATGCGGGCCGTACCCGGCGGCGCTACCCGGGGACGTGATCGTCTACGGTCCGGAAGGCTTGGCGAGCAGCATCGCCAAGGTCGATCGGAATCGGCGAGTCTCGTCGAAACGCTGGATTGGTCCGGAGCCGTCCGAGGAAATCCTGGCCTCGACCTTCGCACCGCGCCGTCATTGACCGTCGCGGTTGTGACCCGTGGTCACGGCCGTTACAATAGCTGGTTTACAGAACCGTAAAATCATTTTTTGGAGTTGATGATGTCCCTTTCCGTTGAGCAGAAATCCGCCGTCGTGTCCAAGTTTGCCCGCGCCAAGGGTGATACCGGTTCGCCTGAAGTGCAGGTTGCCTTGATCACCGAGCGGCTGAAGTCGCTGCAGGGGCATTTCGAAGCGAACAAGAAGGATCACCATTCCCGCCGCGGTCTGACCATGATGGTCAACCAGCGCCGCACGCTTCTGGACTATCTGAAGCGTGAAGACGAAGGCCGTTACTCCAAGCTGATCGCCGAACTCGGTCTGCGTCGCTAAAAAGCGCCGCGGTTCTCGCTGTTCCTTCTCCGAGTTCGACAGAGTCCAACATGGTCTATCCCGTAGCGCCCATCAAGAAATCATTCCAGTACGGTGCCCACACCGTCACCCTCGAAACCGGTGCCATCGCCCGTCAGGCGACCGCAGCGGTCATCGTTACCGTCGACCAGACCGTGGTCATGGTCACCGTGGTGGCGAAGAAGGATGCCAAGGAAGGTCAGGACTTCTTCCCGCTGACCGTCGATTACATGGAGCGCACCTACGCGGGTGGCCGTATTCCGGGTGGTTTCTTCAAGCGTGAAGGCCGTCCGACCGAGAAGGAAACGCTGACCTCGCGTCTGATCGATCGTCCGCTGCGTCCGCTGTTCCCGGAAGGCTATTACAACGAGATTCAGGTCGTTGCGATGGTGATGTCGTCGAATCCGCAGATCGATGGCGATATCCCGGCACTGATTGGCGCGTCCTGCGCCATGTCGCTGGCCGGCGTCCCGTTCCAGGGCCCGATCGGTGCGGCGCGCGTTGGTTACATCGACGGCGCCTACGTGCTGAACCCGACGCACAAGCAGCTCGAAGACTCGAAGCTTGATCTGGTTGTGGCGGGCACCGCCGCGGCCGTGCTGATGGTCGAATCCGAAGCGCAGCAGCTCTCCGAAGAAGTGATGCTCGGCGCCGTGCTGTTCGGTCACGAGCAGATGCAGGCCGCGATCACCGCGATCAACGAACTGGTCGCCGAATGCGGCAAGCCAAAGTCCGAGTGGAAGCCGGCTGTTGCCAACGCCGATCTGACCGGCGCGCTGGCCGCCTACACCGGCGACGTCACCACCGCCTACGCGATCACCGACAAGAAGGCCCGTCAGGACGCCGTTCGCGCTGTCCGTGATTCGGCTGTTGCCGCGCTCGCCTCAGGTGATGCGCCGAAGTTCGAAGCCGCCAAGGTCAAGGGCGCGTTCGGCGATCTGGAATACGCCGTGGTTCGTGATCGCATCCTGTCGGGTGCGCCGCGCATCGACGGCCGCGACAACGCGACCGTGCGCCGTCTCGACATGGGGGTCGGCATCCTGCCGCGCACCCATGGTTCGGCCGTGTTCACCCGTGGCGAAACCCAGGTCATCGGCGTGGTCACGCTTGGTACCGGCAAGGACTCGCAGCTGATCGAGAACCTGCAGGGCGAGTCGCGCGACCAGTTCATGCTGCACTACAACTTTCCTCCGTACTGCGTTGGCGAAACCGGCCGCCTGAACGCGCCGAAGCGCCGCGAAATCGGCCACGGCCGTCTGGCCAAGCGCGGCGTTGCTGCCGTGATGCCGGACCTGGTCAAGGATTTCCCGTACGTCGTTAGAGTGGTCGCCGAAGTCACCGAATCGAACGGTTCGTCGTCGATGGCCTCGGCTTGCGCCGCCAGCCTCGCGCTGATGGACGCGGGCGTGCCGATCAAGGCGCCGGTTGCCGGTGTCGCGATGGGTCTGATCAAGGAAGGCGAGCGCTGGGCCGTGCTGACCGACATCCTCGGCGACGAAGATCATCTCGGCGACATGGACTTCAAGGTCATCGGCACCACTGCCGGTGTGACCGCGCTGCAGATGGACATCAAGATCACCGGCATCACCGGCGAGATCATGAAGCAGGCGCTGGAACAGGCCCGCGCCGGTCGTCAGCACATCCTGGAGTCGATGACCGCGACGATCGCCAAGCCGCGTTCGGAAATGTCCGAGTTCGCGCCGCGCATCACCACGATCAAGATCCATCCGGACAAGATCCGCGACATCATCGGCAAGGGCGGTGTCACCATCCGTTCGATCACCGAAGAGACCGGCACCTCGATCGACATCGACGACGACGGCACCATCCGTATCGCCGCGATCGATGGCGATGCCGCGAAGGCCGCAATCGCGCGCATCGAAGCGCTGACCCGCGAAGTGCAGGTTGGCGAAGTCTACGAAGGCAAGGTCGCCAAGCTGATGGATTTCGGCGCCTTCGTGACCATCCTGCCGGGCAAGGACGGCCTCGTGCACATCTCGCAGATCTCCGAAAAGCGTGTCGAGAACGTCTCCGAAGAACTGAGCGAAGGTCAGACCGTGCGCGTCAAGGTTCTCGAAATCGACAAGCAGGGCCGCATCCGTCTGTCGATGAAGGCCGTCGACGTCGCTTAAAGCGGATTGCTGATCAAAGCCGACGCGTGCCGAGCACGCGTCGGCTTTTTTGTGCCCGGAGGTTAGCCGCACGAAAATGACAGACAAAAAAAGCCCCCTGAAGCAGGGGGCAAGGTGCGAGAAAGGCGCTAGGCCTTTCTGGAGGAGACATTCACAGCGCAGGTAATACTTGAATTTGGGTGCGCCGTCTTGTTACTTGATCGTTGTTGCAGTGCACTATAAATTTTTGATTGCGTCTTGTCAAATTAGATCAAGATCATTAAGTATACTTAAATCATACAGTTAACGATGATGTTCAATAATTTGACGGATGCGTCAAAAATTTCCGCCTAATTCCCGGAATGATTCAGCGGGACTGCTGATTAATCACCAAGTTCCGTGCCACCTTTCCTGACGACCTTGGCGCGCGTGAGGTTCTTCAGGAACTCCTTGCGAACCGTGCGCCAGATCGGCACCTGGCGCTCTGCCAGATCCTTGAGGCGCTGCACCGGCTGCTGAGCTTGGCCGAGCAGTTCCTTCAATTGCTCGCTGAAATTGGTCTGCTGCTGCAGGAACAGCTGCAGCGACATTTCCAGATAGCGGCTGATGCTGGGCTGCATCGGGTCGCCGTAGAAACGGATGATGTGGGTCAGCAGTTCCGAGCTGAAGATCGGATTGCCGCCTTCTTCCTGCTCAGAAATCACCTGCAGCAAGATGCTGCGCGTGATGTCGTCCTTGCTGCGCTTGTCCTCGACCCGAAACTTGACGTTGCTCAAGACCAGTTGCCGCACTTCCTCGAGCGTGATGTAGCGACTGACATTGGTGTCGTACAGGCGACGATTCGGATATTTCTTGATGACGCGAATATCGTTCATGCGGTTCACTATGTTGCGGTGCGCCAAGAATGCCAGACTATGCCGCATAGCACCATGAAGTCCCTGTGGTGCTGATGACCGGTTCAGGCGGGCAGGTCGAGGCGTCTTGGAATCAGCGCCGGGTTCCAGTTTCGGACCGCCAGACGCAGGATTTCGTCGATTCTTCCGTGCCAGTCCGCGGCGAAGGCGCTCTGGCCGAGCAGGGTCAGCGCCCGGATCAGGTTCTGTGCTGCGTTCTTCGAAGCGATCGGCAGCGCATGGTTCTGCTTGCTGAGCTTGAGCCCGCTGCTATCGAGCAGCACCGGCACGTGCAGGTAGGCAGGAATCGGGATCTCGAAATGGCGCAGCAGATACTGCTGCCGCAGGCTCGATCCGATCAGGTCAGCGCCGCGAACCAGGGCGCTGATGCCCTGCTCACGTTCATCGATCACCGAAGCAAGCTGGTAGCCGATCAGGCCATCGGCGCGGCGGATCATGAAATCGCCAATATCCCGCTGCAGGTCTCGGCCGATCGTGCCGTGCAGGCGATCGTCCAGCGAAATCAAACCGTCCGGCATCCGGACGCGCCAGCTTCCGGAGCCGTGATGACCCGCACGCGAGCAGATTCCCGCGTAGACCGGCCCATCGATTCCCGAATGCGAGGTTTCGGCAAGCCGGGCGCGCGTGCAGGTACAGAGATAGCAAAGGCCGTCGGCGCGCAGCTGGTCGAAGGCCGCTTCGTACTCGGCCGTGTGCCGGGATTGATAGCGAACTGCTTCGTCCCAGCGCAGCCCATGCGCTTCCAGCTGGCGCAGGATCGTGTCGGCGTGTTCGGGGCGGCAGCGTGGCGCATCGAGATCATCGATCCGGATCAGCCAACGACCGCCAGCGTGCCGCGCATCCAGGTAACTGGCGAGCGCGGTGCTCAGCGAACCGAGATGCAGCGGCCCCGATGGCGTCGGGGCGAAGCGTCCGCGATAAGGGCGTTGCTCCGCCGCGCTGATGGAATCAAGCATGTCCCGACGCCCCCCGGCAACGATCAGGAATGGCCCGAGCAAAATTCATGCGCGGTAGCCGCCTCAGTGACCGCATCGGCTGCCCCTGATTGCGTGTCAGATCACAATCCGAAGTCCGCCTCAATGACCCTGGAAGCCCTGCCACATCGCCGGCGGCAGTTGCACGGTGTCGGCGAAGGTCGGCGCCCAGCCCGGGGCACGGTGCTCGGCGACCACATGGGTGTAGATGCCGCCACGCACGTACCAGTCGGCCGTAACGCGCATGAAGCGGGGCTGGGTCACGGCGACCAGATCGTCGAGGATCTTGTTGGTCACGGCTTCGTGGAACGCGCCTTCATCGCGGTAGCTCCACAGATACAGTTTCAGCGATTTCAGTTCGACGCATAGCGCCTCGGGAATGTATTCGAGGTACAACGTCCCGAAATCCGGCTGGCCGGTTTTCGGGCATAGGCAGGTGAATTCCGGCATCCGCATGCGGATCACGAAGTCTCGGCCCGGGTTCGGGTTGGGGAAATTTTCCAGCGCTTTCGAAGGCTTGGTCGACATTGTTGAAGATGGGGTAGGAAGCTGAGGCGGCTATTGTCGCAAATGACACCCTTGGTAAACGGTCGTCGAACTGCAAAATGGCCGTCATCCCTTAAACTGTCGGTTATTCGCGGCGGGCTCAGCTCCGTCCAGCCCCCTGCAAACCCCACCATACATGCGTCTATCCGGAATCAAACTCGCCGGGTTCAAGTCCTTTGTCGACCCGACCAGCCTGCCGCTGCCATCCAGGTTGACCTCGGTCGTCGGGCCGAACGGCTGCGGCAAATCGAACCTGATCGATGCCGTGCGCTGGGTGCTGGGCGAAGCCAGCATCAAGAACCTGCGCGGTGCCGACTCCGAGGACGTGATCTTCAACGGTTCGCGTTCGCGCAAGCCGGCCGGCCGGGCGAGCGTCGAACTGACCTTCGACAACAGCGACTTCCAGGTCACCGGCCCGTTCGCCGCTTACGCCGAACTGGCGGTCAAGCGCGAACTGACTCGCGATGGCGGCAGCCAGTATTACCTCAACGGCAGCAAGTGCCTGAAGCGCGACGTCACTGATCTGTTCCTCGGTACCGGCCTCGGCGGCAAGAACCAGTACGCGATCATCGAGCAGGGCATGGTGTCGCGGATGGTCGAGGCCAAGCCCGAGGAATTGCGCCAGTTGCTCGAAGAAGCGGCCGGCATCTCCAAGTACAAGGAGCGCCGTCGGGAAACCGAGTCGCGGATCAAGCAGACGCGGGAAAACCTGAGCCGACTCAACGATCTGCAGGGCGAACTTCGCGCTCGCATCGAAGTGCTGGCGAAACAGGCTGCGAACGCCGAAAAGTACAAGCAATACAAGGACGAGGAGCGTCGTCTCAAAGCCGAGGTGCTGCTGCTGAGGCTGCGCGCGCTCGAAGCCCAGGCCTCGGCGCAGGAAGCGTCGATTGCCAGCCTTGACGAGGCCCTGGAAGTCGCCCGCGCGGCCGTGGTGTCGGCTGAGGAAGCACGCGACGCCGCCGACACGCGCCTGCGTGAAGCTGGCAACCTGCTCAATGCCGAGCAGGCGCAGGTCTACGAGGCCGAAAGCGGGCTGGCTCGCCACGAGCAGAATCTCGCGCATGCCCGCGAGCTGAAGAATCTCCGGGTTCGTGAACTCGAACAGCTCGAAGGCCAGTTGTTCGAGCTGACCCGCCGCCGCGATCAGGAACAGCTGCGTCATCAATCGCTGACCCAGGCCGCCACCGCCGCTCAAGCCCGCGCCGAGGAAGCCGAAGCGCGCGAAGCCCAGCAGCAGGAATTGCTGGCCGGCGCGGAATCGCGCGTTTCCGAAGAACAGAGCCGCTGGGAATCGTTCTCGCAGCGTTCGCAGGCGCCGATGCTCGCCGCGGAAGGCGAGCGAGTCCGCGTGCAGAGCCAGGAACGGGCGCTGGTGCAGACCGAGGAACGCCTGCGTCGAATGACCGGCGAGCGCGGCGCACTCGATGGCACGCCGATCCGCGATTCCCTGGCCGAAGTCGATATCGAACTCGCCGAGCTGGAAGACGAACTGAGCGAAGCGCAGGCCCGCTTGCAGACCGCCGATGCCGAATTGCAGGCCGCGCGCGAGCAGCGCACCACGGTCGAAACCGGCCTGCACGAAGCGCGGCAGGCGCTGCAAAGCGCGCGTGGCCGCCAGGCCTCGCTGGAAACCCTGCAGCAGGCGGCCTTGCGCGAGGACGACGCCGATCTCGGTCACTGGCTGCGCAGCAACGGCTGGGCGAACCTGCCGCGTCTGAACGCGGCATTGCAGGTCGACACCGGCTGGGAAGCAGCCGTTGAACATGTGCTGAGCGGCTTGCTGCAGGCGCCGCTGCTGCCGGAATGGCAGGGGCAGCGGGTGCCAGCCGGCCCGAAATCCGGTGCGACCTTGCTGCATGCCGAGGCTGGTTTTCCTGGAACGGACGGCACACTGGCCGCGCGCGTCAGCGGCCCTGCTGCAGTCATCGACTGGCTGTCCGGCATTCGCGCGGCATCGTCGATCGAGGAAGCCGAGCGGATCGCGGCAAGCTTAAGCGCAGGCGAATCGGTGATCACCGCCGATGGCGTCTGGCGCGGCCGTGCCTGGGTTCGTTATCCCAAGCTCGATCCGCAGCACAGCGGCGTCATCGCCCGCGGCCTGCTACTGAAACAACTCAAGGCTTCGGTCGAAGAACTGACCGGCACCGTGCGCACCGGCGAGCAGCAGCTCACGGAGATGAACACTCGCCGCGTGCAGCTCGACAACGAGCGCCGCGGTGTCGCGGCAAGGCTCGATCAGACGCGCAGCCGTCACGGTCAGCGTCTGGCGCATCGGCAGGCACAGGCGGTGCGGCTGGAGCAGACCGAAAGCCGCATTCGTCAACTGTCGCAGGAACTCGAACTGCTCAGCGCCCAGCGCGAGCAGCAGGCCGAGGAACTGGCCGAAGCGCGTGCCCGACTCGGTGATCTCGAAGACACCGCCGAGCAGTTGCGCAACGAGCGCGCCGAGCGCAGCCGCGTGCTTGCCGCATCTCGCGACGCGCTGACTCAGGCGCGCGCCGCCGTGCAGCAGGCGTCGGTGCAGCGGGGCCAGGCGCAAGTTCATCTGGCCGGCCAGAACAGTGCGCTTGCTGCGGTCAATCAATCGCTGCATTCGCTGGCCGAACAGCGTGAAGCGCTCGAACAGGCGCTGAGCTCGCGGCGTGTCGCCGGCGAAGAACTCGATGCGCCGATCGTCGCCAAGACCGCCGAAGTCGAAGCCTCTCGCGCCGCCGTCGGCGAAGCACGCAATCGTCTGCGTATTGCCCGCGATGCATTGACTGCCGCCGAAACCCTGCAGGCGGAAAACCTGCGGGCACTGCGCGCTGCCGAAGCGCGCAAGGAAGCCGCACAGGAACGTCTGCAGAACGCGCGTCTGGAGTTCGAGAACCTGCGCGCCCGTCGCGAAGTGGCGGAAGGCCAGTTCGCGGAAAGTGGCTTCAGTCGCGAAGAACTGGCCGAAGACCTGATTCCGGATGCCAACGGCAATCTGCCGCTGGAACTCTGGGAAGAAAAGCTGGGCGCGATCGGCCGGCGTATCGACCGTCTCGGTGCGATCAATCTGGCGGCGATCCAGGAGCTGGAAGAGGGCCGCGAGCGTGAGGCCTACATCAGCACCCAGCACGCCGATGTCAGCGATGCGCTGGCGACGCTGGAAGACGCGATGGCCCAGCTCGATCGCGAAACGACCGATCGTTTCAAGACCACGTTCGATCAGGTCAACGAGATCTTCAAGGCGCGCTTCCCGCAGCTGTTCGGCGGCGGCGAGGCCTATTTGGAACTGACCGGCGATGCACCGGATGGCGAAACCGCGACGGTGCTGAACCGTGGCGTGAAAGTCATGGCGCGGCCACCGGGCAAGCGCAATTCGACGATTCAGCTGCTGTCAGGCGGCGAAAAGGCGATGACCGCGGTGGCCTTGCTGCTGGCGCTGTTCCAGCTCAACCCGGCGCCGTTCTGCCTGATGGACGAAGTCGATGCGCCGCTCGACGACGCCAACGTCGGCCGCTTCTGCGAAGTGGTGCGGGAAATGTCGCAGGGCGTTCAATTCATTATCATTACCCACAACAAAATCACGATGGAGCTGGCCGAGCACCTTCATGGCGTGACGATGCAGGAACCGGGCGTGTCGCGCCTGGTCAGCGTCGATGTGCAGCAGGCCGTGGCATTGGCCGGCACGCCGGAAGAAGCAGCGGAAGCACCGGCCGTTTGAGGCTCGGTGCGGGGTCAGCGGCCGTTGAAATGCTTCGGGGTCTAAAGGCGAAACGATGAGTCCATTGCAGTGGGCGTTGCTGATTTTCGCGGTGATCGCCGTCATCGCGATCTACGTTCTGTCGCGCCGTGATCGTCGGGCAATGAACGCCGATAGCGACATTCCCAGTGTCGGCACCGGCAATGGGGTGCGCGAGCGCCAGCTCGATATCTTCGGCGCGGAAGGCCAGCAGTTCGACGAGTTCGGCGTCGGCAAGGCGCGCCGAGTCGAACCCCGCTTCGGCGAATCCGCGGCGGAGGAAGCGGCGCCGATCGTGCCTGCGCGCGGCCCGAGCTTTGGCACTCCGAAGACAGTTCCGGTAGCGCCGGCGCCGCCCGCAGCGGTGACTCCGGCGAAGCCGGTGATGCCCGGCCCGCAGAAGATCGTGTCGCTGCTGATCGCGCAGCGCGAAGGGCAGGCGATCCTCGGCCACGAACTGCACGAAGCGCTCGAAGACCAGAAGCTGGAATACGGCGCACGCCAGATCTATCACCGTCTGCTCGGCGCCGATGCCGTGTTCAGCGTCGCCAGCCTGCTGAAGCCGGGGCATCTCGATCCAGCGGCGGCCGGCACTTTCGCGACCCCGGGCCTGACCTTGTTCATGGTGCTGCCCGGCCCGGTGCGGGCACCGGACGCGATCCGCGACATGATCGGCACCGCCGAAAAGCTGGCGCGTGCACTGAACGCCGAAGTGTTCGACGCCAAGAAGCAGCCGTTCTCGCCGTCCTCGGCGCGGGCACTGCAGCAGGAAGTCGAAGCCTGGGCGCGCAGTCACGGTGTCTGAGACGGCGCAGCGTGCTGCCGAGCTTCGGCAGCAGCTTGAGCAGCACAATCATCGCTACTACGTGCTTGATGCGCCGGAAATTTCGGACGCCGAGTACGACCAGCTGTTCAGCGAGCTGCAGCAGCTGGAAGCTGCCAACCCCGAACTGAAGGCCCCTGACTCACCGACCCAGCGAGTCGGTGGCGCCCCGTCGCCGATGTTCGCGGCGGTCCGTCATCGCCAGCCGATGCTGAGTCTGCGCAAGGCGGCGATCGATCTGAAGGCCGAGGGACCCGAACTGCAGCACGCCGAGCTGATCGACTTCGATCGCCGCGTTCGTGAAGTGCTGCTGAAGGCGAAGGTCGATTACATCGCCGAGCCGAAGCTCGATGGCCTTGCCGTGTCGCTGATCTACGAGCACGGCGTGCTGGTACAGGGTGCGACGCGCGGCGATGGCGAGACCGGCGAAGACATCACCCAGAACCTGCGCACCATTCGCAGCCTGCCGCTGCGCCTGCGTGGCGAGGTGCCACCGCTGGTCGAAGTGCGTGGCGAAGTTTTCCTGCCGCTGGCCGGCTTCCAGAAGATGGTTCGCGATGCCGAGGCTCGTGGCGAAAAGCCGCCAGTCAATCCGCGCAATGCTGCTGCTGGCAGCTTGCGGCAGCTCGAATCGGTGATCACCGCGAAGCGGCCGCTGGCTTTTTACGCCTACGGCACGGGTATTTCCGAGGGCTGGCCGCAGCCGGCGCGTCATCGCGACGTGCTTGATCAGCTCAAGACCTGGGGCTTTCCGGTTTCCGAGCTGATCGAGCCGGTGACCGGTGCTGAAGGCTGTCTTGCGTACTTCGAAGCGATCGGCAAGAAGCGCGCGAGTCTGCCCTTCGATATCGACGGCGTCGTCTTCAAGCTCGACGATCTCGCCGGCCGCAATGAACTTGGCGCTGTATCGCGCGAGCCGCGCTGGGCCGTGGCCTACAAATTCCCGGCCGAGGAAGCGGTGACGGTGCTCGAGAACGTCGAATTCCAGATCGGCCGCACCGGCGCGGTGACGCCGGTCGCACGGCTCAGGCCGGTGTTCGTCGGCGGCGCCAATGTCTCGAACGCGACGCTGCACAACATGGACGAAGTGCAGCGCAAGGATGTGCGTATCGGCGACACCGTGATCGTGCGCCGCGCCGGCGACGTGATTCCCGAAGTCAAGGAAGTGGTGTTGGCACAGCGGCCTGCCGATGCCCGCATCGTCGTGCTGCCGCCGAGTTGCCCGGTCTGCGGCGGCGCCATCGCCCGCGAGGAAGGCGAAGCGATTGCCCGTTGCACCAACGGCCTGTCCTGCCGCGCGCAGTTGCATGGCGCGCTGATCCACTTCGTGTCGCGCAAGGCGATTGACATCGACGGCCTCGGCGAGAAGCTGCTGGCGCTGGTGATCGACGCGCTCGACGTGCGCACGCCGGCCGACATCTATCTGAAGCTCGACGCCGCGAAGCTCGCGGTGCTCGAACGCATGGGCGAGAAATCGGCCGAGAACCTCGTCAAGGCGATCGACGCCAGCCGTGACACCAGCTTCGGCCGCTTCCTGTTCGCGCTCGGCATCCCGGTGGTCGGCGAGACCACGGCGCGCGATCTGGCGCAGCACTACGGCAGCCTGGAAGCGCTGCTGGCAGCGGCCGCAGCGGATCTCGCCACCGAGCATGCCGAGAAGAAGAAAGAACGGTTTCCGCTGCTGCAATCGGTGCCCGATGTCGGCCCGACGGTCGCCGCATCGATCGCTCATTTCTTCGCCGAGCCGCGCAATCGCGAAGTGATCGACACGCTGGTCAAGCCGCGTGAAGACGGCGGCGCCGGCATCCACTGGCCGGCGCCGAAAGCCGCCGCCGAGGGCGCGCTGACCGGCAAGACCTTCGTGATCACCGGCACCTTGCCGGGCCTGAGCCGCGAAGAAGCCGCCGCGCTGATCGAAGCGAATGGCGGCAAGGTGACCGGCAGCGTATCGGCGAAAACCGACTTCCTGCTGGCCGGCGAAGCCGCGGGATCGAAGCTCGCGAAAGCCGAAAAGCTCGGCGTGCCGGTGCTTGATCTGGCGGCGCTGCGCGGATTGATCGGCTAGTGATCGAAGCACGCAAGTTCAGTATTGGCTTGCGTGTGCTTCGATTGCTGGTAGCGGCGGCGCTGTCCTGGGCCTGTCTTCAGCACTGGCCGAGTCTGTCCGCGTATGCCGAACTCGATGCGCTGGCCGATTACGATCCGCTTGCCGGCGCCGAAGTGGAACGTGCGGCCGGTCATTTCAGCGAAGCGCTGATGATCATTGACGCGGGCCTGGAAACGAGTGACGACGAGCAGAGGCCGGCGCTGCTCGCCGCGCAAGCGCAGATCGTTGCCGAGCGCGATGCCGTGCTGCGTCGCCTGACCGAAGCCGGGCGAGGTGCCTTGACCGGGCAGGGCGACAGCACCGAAGCGCTGGCCGGTGCGGTGGCGGCCGATCTGCTGGTGATCGGCGATGTTCGCGATTTGCTGATCCAGGGCGCAAAGGCGCTGCGCGGCGAGGACAGCGACGAGGTGATCGTGGCGCTGTCGGCGCTTGGTCTGGCGACGACCATCGCGCCCGGCGCCGATGCCGGCGTGGCCTTGATGAAGTTCGCGCGCCGGGCCGGCGCGCTCAGCGAGACGTTTGCGAAAACCCTGCTGCGCCTAGGCCGGCGTGCTTTCGAGACCGGCAAGACCGATGAACTGCTGGCCGTGGCCGGCGATGTGTCTCGGCTATCCGAGCGCGCACGTCCGGCGGCAGCACTGCGCATCCTGAGGCCGATCGACGATCCGCAGATGCTCAATCGAGTCGCCAATCTGGCCGAGCGTCCGGGCGGCAGCCTGGCACTGTGGCTGAGCCCGGCACGGTCGACTGCCTGGCTGAAGCTGAGCGGCGAAGCTGTCGGAGAACGCTGGCTGCTGAAAGCCGCGCGCAAAGGCGAGGCAGGCATCGAATTCCTGGGCCGCCGCGGTGCCGACCTGTTGCGGCCGCATCCCTTGCTGGGGCTGATCAAGGCCTTCTGGAGCGGCCATCTGCCAGCCTTGCTGAACCATCTGCTCGATGATCAGGCTGTGCTGCTGACCGGCGCCGTGCTTGCCTGGCTGCTGTTCGAATGCCTGAGCCTGAGCCTGGGCTGGCTGCTACGCCGTCCGGTGCAAGAGGCTTAGCCGCCGACTTCCTCGGGCGCCTTGGCGACGATCGACAGCGCGTGGATGTCGCCCTTCATCTGGTCGGCCAAGGCTTCGTAGACCATCCGGTGCCGGCCGATCAGCGAGCGGCCGGAGAACTTCGCCGAGACGATGAACACCCGGTAATGACCGCCGCCCTTGGCGCCGACATGGCCGGCGTGGCGATGGCTGTCGTCCTCGATATCCAGCTGCGAGGGCGCCAGCGCGGCTTCGAGCGTCTTGCGGATGTTGTCAACGCGCAGGGGCATCGGGATCGACCATGTAGCGGGACAGGAACGGGATGTGGCCCAGCATGAACACGAACATCAGCCCGGTGAAGCCGAACACCTTGACCTTCACCCAGACCGCTTCGCTGAAGTTCATCGCCACATAGATGTTGAGCACGGCGCAGAACACGAAGAACAGCGCCCAGGCCAGATTCAGCTTGCGCCACAGCGCATCGGGCAGCACCAGGTTCTTCTGCGGGATGCGCTGCATCAGCACCTTGTCGCCGATCAGGTGACTGCCGAGCAGGGCCAGCGCGAAAGCACCGTAGATCGCCGTCGGCTTGAACAGGATGAATTTGGGATCGCGGAACCACAGCGTCAGACCTCCGAGTACGGCGGCGACCAGCGCCGTGGCCAACTGCAGCTTCGGCACTTTCTTCGTGCGCAGCCAGGTCACCACCACCATCACCAGCAGCGCTGCGATCAGCACGGCGGTGGCCGTGAACAGGTCGTACAGCTTGTAGGCCACGAAGAACAGGATCGCGGGAATCAGGTCGAGCACAGCATTCATGGCAGCGGCAGGTTCCTGCATCGAATCGTTGGTGGCCCGCGGATCGTCGATCCCCAGGCCTCGGATGGCCGGATTATAGCCACGCCGGTCCTCGCATCATTAGGGCCTGATCGCGGCAGTCAACGATCCGCCATCCGGGCATGGGACAATGGCGCCATGGCTTCCGAATGGCTGGAACTACATCCGATTGATCCTCAACGCCGCTGGCTGCAGCGGGCGGCTGACCGTGTCCGCCAGGGCGCGGTGATCGCCTATCCGACCGACTCCTGCTACGCCTTCGGCTGCCGCCTGGGCGACAAGGATGCTGCCGAACGCATCCGCGGCCTGCGCGAATTCGATCGCCAGCACCAGTTCACCCTGGTCTGCCGCGATCTGTCCGAGATCGCCACCTACGCCAAGGTCGACAACTGGCAGTACCGCTTGCTGAAGCAGCTGACGCCGGGCCCGTACACCTTCGTGCTCGAAGCGACCAAGGAACTGCCTCGCCGGGTGATGCACGAGAAGCGCAAGACCATCGGCATCCGCATTCCGGAGCACAAGGTCACCCAGGCGCTGCTGGAACTGCTCGGCGAGCCGATCCTCAGCTGCACGCTGCAATGGCCGGACGCCGAGCAGCCGCTCGACGATCTCGACGACGATCGCGCGCGGCTGGAGCGTTCGGTGGATCTGGTGCTCGACGCCGGTACCTGCGGCGTCACCCCGACCACGGTGATCGATCTCACCGGCGAAGCGCCGGTGCTGATCCGCCAGGGGCGTGGCGACGTATCGGCGCTGGGCCTGAAGGAAAGCTGAGCGGGCGGATAGCAGGTCTGGCACCGGTATAATCGGCCGATGGAATCCCTGACCCTTTTTCAGCGACTGGCTGTGTCGCTGCTGCCGCTGGTGCTCGCCCTCACCGTTCGCGAAATCGTCCGTGGCCGCATGGCGTTGGCGCTCGGCGACAACACCGCGAAGCAGCAAGGCCGGATGAGCCTCAATCCGCTCGCCCATGTCGATCCGATCGGCACCCTGCTGCTGCCCGGCGTGTTCATCGCGCTGAGCAGCGCCGGCCTTGGCGGTCTGCTGATCGGCTGGGCCAAGTTCATCCCGATTTCCGAGCGCAATTTCCGCAATCCGCGCAGCGGCGCTGTGAAGGTCGCCGCCGCCGGTCTGCTGTCGAACCTGGTGATGGCCGTGCTTTGGGCGGTGGTGCTGAAGATCTCCGTCGGCATGCCGGGTTCCAGCGAAGGCGTCTGGCTCGGCATCGGCACCATGGCCAATCTCGGCATCATGTTCAACGTCAGTTTCTTCGTGCTCAACCTGCTGCCGCTGCCGCCGTTCGATGTCGGTCGCATGCTGCTGGTCACCTTGCCGCCGAAGCAGTCGATCGCGCTGGAGAAGCTGCAGCCCTACACCTTCCTGATCATCCTGGCGCTGGCCGTGCTCGGCGTGCTGGGTGTGATCATCGCGCCGATCTTCCGGCTGGTGATCGCGCTGATCCTGCTGATCGTCGGTCTGTAAATCCGCTGCGCAACCTCACTCGTTTCCGATGACTTCCAACGCACGCCCCACCGTTCTGTCCGGCATCCAGCCGTCCGGCCGCCTGACGCTCGGCAACTATCTGGGCGCGATCAAGAACTGGCTGCCGCTGTCGAAGGACTACGACTGCCATTACATGCTGGTGGACCTGCACGCGATCACCGTGCGTCAGGACCCGGCGATCCTCCGCGAGCGCTGCTACGAATTCCTGGCGCTGTACATCGCCTGCGGGCTCGATCCGAAAGACAACGTGCTGTTCGTGCAGAGCCACGTGCCGGCGCATTCACAGCTCGGCTGGATTCTCAACTGCTACACCCAGTTCGGTGAGCTGGGCCGGATGACCCAGTTCAAGGACAAAAGCGCCAAGCACGCCGACAACATCAACGCAGGTCTGTTCGGCTATCCGGTGCTGATGGCGGCGGACATCCTGCTTTATGACGCCGCTCAGGTGCCGGTCGGCGACGATCAGAAGCAGCATCTGGAACTGACGCGCGACATCGCCAATCGCTTCAACAACATCTACGGCCCCGTCTTCACGGTGCCGGAGCCGATGATCCCGCCGGTCGGCGCGCGAATCATGGGCCTGCAGGACCCGACGGCAAAAATGTCGAAGTCCGACGACGCCGAAACCAATGCGCTGTACCTGCTCGACTCGCCGGACGTGATCGTCCGCAAGATCAAGCGCGCGGTCACCGACATGGATGGCCTCGTCCGCTTCGACATCGCTGCGAAGCCCGGCGTATCGAATCTGCTGTCGATCCTCGCGGCGACCACCGGCAAGACCGTGACTGCGCTGGAAGCGGAATTCGAAGGCAAGCAGTACGGCGCCTTCAAGGGCGCGGTGGCCGATGCGGTCGTCGAATGCCTGAAGCCTGTGCAGGCGAAGTACGCCGAACTGCGTGAAGACCGCGACGGCCTGCGCGCCGTGCTGAAGGACGGCGCCGAACGCGCCAGTGTCCGCGCCAACGCCACCCTGAAGCGCGTGCACGATGTGCTTGGCCTGATTCCGGCGTGAGCGCAGAGGAAGCCACCGAGCTTGCCGCCGACGCAGCAGCTCCGGCTGCCGAGTCGCGCGGCCCGCTGGTCAATGGCGAGCGGCTGGCGCAGATGCCCAGCGATCTGTACATCCCGCCGGATGCGCTGGAAGTCTTCCTCGAAACCTTCGAAGGCCCGCTCGATCTGCTGCTGTACCTGATCCGCAAGCAGAACCTGGACATCCTCGATATCCCGGTGCTGAAGATCACCCAGCAGTACATGGAATACATCCGCCTGATGCGCGAGCTGCGTCTGGAACTGGCGGCCGAGTATCTGGTGATGGCCGCATGGCTGGCCGAGATCAAGTCGCGCATCCTGCTGCCCAAGCCGCCTGCGCATGACGACGAAACCGGCGGCGATCCGCGCATGGAACTGGTGCGTCGCCTGCAGGAATACGAGCGCTTCAAGACCGCTGCCGAAGCGCTGGACGCGCTGCCGAGAGTCGGCCGCGAGATCGCCGTGGTGCAGGCGCGGCCGGACAAGGTCGATGTCGTCGTGCTGCCGCCGGCACCGGGTCTGCGCGAACTGATGCTGGCGTTCCGCGAGGTGCTGCTGCGCGCCGAACTGTTCACCCGTCACACCATCGCCCGCGAGCCGCTGAGCGTGCGCGAGCGGATGAGCCATGTGCTCGATTGCGTGCGCAACGGCCCGATCCGCTTCGTCGATCTGGTCGATCCGGCGGAAGGGCGGGCAGGAGTCGTGGTCTGCCTGCTGGCGATTCTGGAACTGGCGAAGTCGTCGATGCTGGAGATCACCCAGTCCGGCCCGTTCGCGCTGGTGACCATCGCCGCGGCCGGCGCGGGTGAAGCGGCGCTGGCCGAGGACGCATGAGCGCGCCTTCATCTGCTTGGGCACTGGAACTCGAGAACGTCGCCAAGGGTTTCGGCAGCAAGGCCGCCGTCGCCAGCCTGAACCTGCGGCTGGAAGCGGGGCAGTTCTACGCGCTGCTCGGTGCCAACGGCGCCGGCAAGACCACCACCTTGCGGATGATCGCCGGCCTGCTGCAGCCGGATGCCGGCAGCATCCGCGTGTTCGGCCATGATCTGGCGGCTAAGCCGATGGCGGCCAAGCAGCAGCTGGCCTTTCTGCCCGATGAGCCGATGCTCTACGGCAAGCTGCGCTGCACCGAATATCTGGAGTTCGTCGCCGGGCTCTGGGGCGTCGACGGCCGCACCGCCGAGCGCAAGGGTGAAGACCTGCTGCGCTGGCTCGATCTCTGGGATGCGCGCGCCAACTACTGCGAAAACCTGTCGCGCGGCATGCAGCAGAAGCTGACCCTGGCCGGCGCGCTGATCCACGAACCGAAGCTGCTGATTCTCGACGAGCCGCTGACCGGCCTCGATGCCGCCGCCGCGCGCAAGGTCAAGGACTTCCTCGCCGGCCTCGTCCGCGATGGCCTGACCGTGCTGTTCACCACGCATATCCTCGAAGTGGCCGAGCGCATGGCTTCGCGTATCGGCCTGATCCGCGCCGGCCAGCTGATCGCCGAAGGCACGCTGGACGAGTTGCGCCAGCAGTACGGCAACGTCCACGACACCCTCGAAGACCTGTTCCTGTCGGCGACCGGTCCCGACCCCGACACGCGCGCCGCATGAGGCTCGCTGCCGGCAGTCTGCCCTGGCTGGTCTGGCAGGATCTGCGCCTCGCTTTCCGCGGCATGAGCCTGGGCCGTCGGCGCCTGTGGCCGTACCTGCTCTACGGCGGCTTCCTGATCGGCCTGCACGCCGTGGCCGGGCTGGTGCTGTACGCGATGCTCAATGCGCCAACGAGCTTGAGCACCGAGCGGGCGCTGCAGTTTTCCGGCGTGATGCTGCTGTCGCTGGAGTTCTTCATGCTGATGGCCGCGATGATCGGCAGCTTCCGCCTGATCCTCGCCGGCCGCGAACTGAGCCTGCATCTGTCCAGCCCGCTGCCGTTCGAACGGGTGCTGTGGATGCGGGTGGTATCGCTGATCGCCGGCACCTGGGCGATCTCGATCCTGCTGGTGACGCCGGTCGCCAACATGGGCGCGCTGCTCGGCGAGCCGCTGTTCCTGCTCGCCTATCCGGTCACCGTGATGATGGCGATGGTGACCCTGGCGCTGGCGCTGTTCATCATCGGGCTGGCGGTGCGGCTGTTCGGCGTGGTGCAGGCGAGACGAGTGCTGCAGGTGGTGCAGGCGCTGGTGCCGCTGGGCTTCGTCGCCGTCAGCCTGCTGTCACGCGATCCGCAGGCGAAGGCCAGCGATGGCGGTCACGGCATCGCCAGCAGCGGTCTGGCGGCGCATGCCCACCTGGTGCGGCTGCCGGCGCTGGCGATGACCGGCGATCTCACCGCCTTGCTGAGCATGTCTCTGCTGGCCGGCCTGAGCCTGGTGCTCGCCACCCGTTATGCCGCGCCGGCAATCCTGCAGGCCGTGCAATCGCCGGACAACGCGCCGCCGCGCCAGCGCCGTCAGCAGGCGAGTGGCGAAACGATGCCGCGCTTCCGTCCCGGCTTGCTGCGCGTGGTGATGCTCAAGGAATGGCGGACCATCGTTCGCGATCCACGGCTGGCGATCGCACTGCTCGCGCAGCCGATGCTGATCGTCGCGTTCTTCTACGGCAATCTGTTCAAGGGGCAGTACCAGCTTGCCGCGGCTGTCGCCGCGACGACGTTCTTCGCCGGCCAGCTCAGCCAGTACATCTCGAACCTGATGATCAGCGCCGAGGAAGCCCCAGCGCTGCTCGGCGCCTCGCCACGCTCCAGAAGCCAGCTGATCGCCTACAAGTGCATTGCCGCACTTGCCCCGGTGCTGCTGCTGATGCTGCTGGCCTCGCTCTGGGCGATGGCGCAGAACCTGTGGATGGGCATCGTCTGCCTGCTGTGCAGCTTCGGCGCTGGCTTCTGTGCCTGCGCGGTCGAAGTGGCGCGGCCGTATCCATCGCCGCGGCGCTCGTTCGTGCAGGTTGCGGCGGCGCGCCGCTCGCGCGATCCGCTCGACATCGTCAGCGTCCTGGCCATGCAATTCGGCTGGACCGCTGCCGCCTGGTTTCTCGCCAATGGCAATCTCTGGGGCGCCGGCATCGTGCTGCTAGTGCTGCTGGTGCCGTTCTTCGAATGGTGGCGCGACGCCAATCGGCAGAATTTGCTGGGATACTGACGGTATTACGAGATAACCCCGCCGTGAGGCGGCAAGCGCGCAGCCACTGCTGGGCGATCACCGATGCATCCGAAGGACTGAAAGCGTGAACGAAGAAGAGCAGGAAAACCCCATGGTCGAGGCTTCGGCCGAGACCTCACCCGCCGTCGATCTCGGCGCGGTCAGCTTGATCATCGAAGCGCTGCTGCTGGCTTCCGACGGCGCACTGTCGATGGATCAGCTGGTGCGCTTCGTCGGCTCCGAGTTCAACCTCGGCAAGCGCGAACTGCGCGAAGCGCTGGCACTGGTCGACAGCCGTTTCTCCGGCACCGCCAGCGAGCTGAAGGAAGTGGCCAGCGGCTGGCGCGTGCAGGTTCGGCCGGAATACGCCGAATGGGTCGCGCGCCTGTGGCAGGAAAAGCCGCCGAAGTATTCGCGCGCGCTGCTCGAAACCTTGGCGCTGATCGTCTATCGCCAGCCGATCACCCGTGGCGAGATCGAGGACGTGCGCGGTGTCGCCGTGTCCTCGAACATCCTGCGCACGCTTTCGGAACGCGGCTGGATACGCGAGCTGGGCCACAAGGACGTACCGGGCCGCCCGGCGCTGTTCGGCACCACCTCGCAGTTCCTCGACGACTTCAATCTGCGCACGCTCGACCAGTTGCCGGCGTTGCCCGATGTGAAGGATCTCGAACAGCTGGAAGCCGCGCTGGCCAAGCTCGGTGCCGGCGCTGGCGCCACGGCGCTACCGCGTCCGGGCGAAGAGGAGGCCGACAGCGACGAGGAATCGGATACCGGTTCCGACGGCGATGAGTCACCAGCCGACGTGGTGCTCCATTGAGCGGCGAGCGGATTCAGAAGGTGCTGGCCGACGCCGGCCTCGCTTCGCGTCGCGCCATCGAAACCATGGTCGCCGAAGGCCGCATCAAGGTGAATGGTGACGCGGCGACCGCCGGCCAGAAGGTGGTTGCCGGCGATCGCATCACCATCGACGGCCGCATGGTTCGCCATTCGTATGCGAAGGAAGCGACCCGCGTGCTGCTGTACAAGAAGCGCGTCGGCGAGCTGGTCACCCGTGACGATCCCGAAGGCCGCAAGACGGTGTTCAAGAAGCTGCCGAAGCTCGACAACGGCCGCTGGATCGCCGTCGGCCGTCTCGATCTCAACACCTCCGGTCTGCTGCTGATGACCAACGATGGCGAGCTGGCCCGGCGCCTGACTCATCCGAGCTACGAGATGGAACGCGAGTACGCCGTACGCGTGCTCGGCACCATCACCAAGGAAACGCTCGACAAGCTGCGCAAGGGTGTCGAGCTGGAAGACGGCCCGGCGCACTTCGACAAGATCGAGCCCGGCGAGCGCATTGCCCCCGAACTCGATGACGATGGCGACGATGAAGGCCGGACCGGCTCGGCGAACACCTGGTGGAAGGTCACCCTGAAGGAAGGCCGCAATCGCGAAGTGCGGCGCCTGTTCGATTCGCAGGATCTGAAGGTCAGCCGCCTGATCCGCGTTCGCTATGGCCCGATCCTGCTCGGCCGTGGCGTCAAGTCCAGCGGCTTCCGCGATCTCGATCGCGACGAGCTGAGCGCGCTGCGTGCGGCGGTTGGCTTCGAAGCACCGAAGAAAGCCAAGGAGCCGCGCGAGCGGCGTTCACGGCCGGGCGCCGAAGAGCGAAAGATCGGCGACGTGCCGCGTCGCGATGCGATCAAGAAGGTCGATCGCAAGGCCAAGCCGGAAGGCTGGACCGGCTACAAGCCGCGCAAGCCGGAGTAAATCGGCGGCGGCTGAACATCAAAGGCTGTCTCACGCAAAGACGCAAAGAGAAGCTTTTACAGAAGAATTTTGACGTCGCTGTTCGTGGCGTCCTTGCGTCTTTGCGTGAGATCGCTGTTCTGTTCAGCCCGCCGGCTTGGCGCCGCCCAGCGCCGCCACCAGATCGCCGACCAGCAGACTCAGCTCGCCGGTCATCAGGGTGAAATCGGTATCGAAGGCGTCGGCGTCGTTCTTCTTCGCGGCCGCATCGTCTTCGCTGATGTCGATGAAGCGGATGCGCTTGATCGCCAGCTTGTCGGTCAGCACCAGGGTCAGGCGCTCGCGCCAGCCCAGGCCGACGCGGGTGACGATCTTGCCGCCGCTGATCAGGCTTTTCAGCTCCGGGCCATCGAGGCTGTGGCGGGCGTAGCGCACCGCGGCCTTGGTCGGATTGTCTGCCAGCAGCTCGCAATCGTCCTGGACGATGAACATCGGCGGTGACGAACCCGTCGCCAGCCAGGCCGTCATCGCCGCGGACGGCGCTTCCTTGGTATCGAGCGGCACCGCCGGCAGATCACCGAGATCGGCCCGCAGCACGGTGCCGAGATCTTCGGCGAGCTTCGGCGACGAGCTGTCGACGATCAGGTAGTGATGCTCGAAATCGATCCAGGCGCGGACCGTGCGGCTGCGGATGAAGGCGCGCGGCCGCAGCTCGTCGATGACCAGATCCTTGAGATCACGCAGCTGCTTGCGGCCCGGCGCGAAGCCCTGTTGCTGTTCGAGCGCGGCGGCCTTTTCCTTGAGCACCTGATTGACCACCGAGCCCGGCAGCATGCGCTGCTCGATGCCGAGCGCGATCAGCAACTGCTTGCCCTGCGAGTAGACCAGGCCGGCGCCTGGCGCCGGCGGCACCCAGCCCTGGCTCTGCATGCTGGCGCTGTTGACCGGGATCAGCGGGTGCTTGGCCAGCGCTTCTTCCACCTGCGCTGCCGTCATCCGCCAGCCCGGCGCCAGCGAGTACACCGTCAAATTCTTGAACCAGATCGACATCGGATGGAGGCAGGTCAGCGTGGGGCGCAAGAGGGTAGCGGAGGCGGGCGCCGGTCGCTAGCCGTGGGCCTGTTCACGATCGCTTTGATCGCTGCGGCGGAGGTCATTCCTGCGTAGTGCAACGAACGAGGAGCGGCCAATGGCCGACCCATTGGCGCGACGAGAGAGGCAGCAATGCGCAGAAATGGCCCCGCCCCGAAGGGTTGCGGCCAAAAGCGCGCCGGGACTTCGTTGCGAACCTTGACCATAGGTGGCTATGGCCTGCGGTTCGCGCCTCGCCCGGCGTGCTTTTGACCTGCAACGCAGCGATCAAAGCGATCGTGAACAGGCCCAGCGCTCAGCGCAGCTTCTTCAGCCGATAGAGCAGCTCCAGCGCCTCGCGCGGGCTCAGGGAATCGGGATCGGTCTTGTCGAGCAGGCTCAGCGCTTTCGATTCGGCCAGCGCGAACAGCGCGAGCTGTGGCGGTTCCGGTTTGCGCGCGGCGGGCAGGGCTTTCGCCGGTGCCGCTTCGGCCTGCGTTTCCAGCGTGTTGAGGATGGTCCGCGCCCGCGCGATCACTGGCGTCGGCACGCCAGCCAATGCGGCCACCTGCAGGCCGTAGGAGCGGTTCGCCGGGCCCGGCTGCACCTTGTGCAGGAACACCAGCTGTTCGCCGGCGGCCGATGAATACTCGGCGGCGTCGAGGTGGACGTTGACCACCGCCGGCAGTTCGTCGGCGAGTGCGGTCAGTTCGAAATAATGGGTCGCAAACAGCGTCCAGGCTTTCGAGGTCGTCGCCAGATATTCGGCGCAGGCGCGGGCGAGGGCGAGGCCGTCGTAGGTCGACGTGCCGCGGCCGACTTCGTCCATCAGCACCAGGCTTTGCGCGGTCGCGTTGTGCAGGATGTTCGCGGTTTCCGACATCTCGACCATGAACGTCGACTGCGCGCGCGCCAGATCGTCGGCAGCGCCGATGCGGGTGAAGATGCGATCGACCGGGCCGATCACCGCGCTTTCCGCCGGCACGAAACTGCCGGCGTGGGCGAGCAGCACGATCAGCGCCGTCTGGCGCATGTAGGTGCTCTTGCCGCCCATGTTCGGGCCGGTGATCAGCAGCAGACGGCGGCTGTCGTCGAGCAGGCTGTCGTTCGGCACGAACGGCGTATCGAGCGTGGTTTCGACCACCGGATGCCGGCCGCCGCTGATCCGGATGCCGGCGGTTTCGACCAGTGCCGGCCGCGTCCAGCGCAGTGCTTCGGCGCGCTCGGCATAGCTGCCCAGCACATCGAGTTCGGCGATCGCAGCGGCGGTGGCCTGCAGCGGCACGAGATCGGCAGCAACCCGGTCGAGCAGTGCTTCGTAAAGCTGTTTCTCGCGGGCCAGCGACTTGTCACGGGCACCGAGCACCTGATCCTCGAAGCGCTTCAGCTCCTCGGTGATGTAGCGCTCGGCATTGGTCAGGGTCTGGCGGCGCAGGTAGTCGGCCGGCACCTTCGCCGAATGCAGCTTCGACACCTCGATGAAATAGCCCTGCACGCGGTTGTAGCCAACCTTCAGGCCGTCGATGCCGGAACGCGCCCGCTCGCGGCTTTCGAGATCGAGCAGGAAGCCGTCGGCATTGGTCGACAGATTGCGCAGCTCGTCGAGCGAAGCATCGAAGCCCGGACGGAACACGCCGCCATCACGGGCCAGCAGCGGCGGCTCGTCGACGATCGCGCGGGCCAGTTCGGCGGCGAGGGAAGGGTGATCACCGAGTCTTGCGGCCAGCGATCTCAGCAGCGGTGCATCGATGGCCGCGAAGGTCTGCACGAGCGCCGGCAGCCCGGCCAGCGAAGCGCCCAGCCCGGCGAGATCGCGCGGCCTTGCCGAGCGCAAGGACACGCGCGCCAGGATGCGTTCGATATCGGCGATCGGCCGCAGCGCTTCGCGTAGCGTCCGATAGCTGCCATCGTCGATCAGCATCGCCACCGCGTCATGGCGGGCACCCACCGTTTCGCGATCACGCAGCGGCCGCGACAGCCAGCGCCGCATCTGCCGGCTGCCCATGCTGGTCACGCAGGCATCGAGCACCGCAACCAGGGTGTGCGGCACGGAGCCGGACAGCGAATGCTCGATCTCCAGATTGCGCCGCGTCGACGGATCGAGGATCAGCGCTTCGTCGATGGTTTCGACTCGCAAACCGGTCAGATGCGCGACCTTGGCCTTCTGCGTCTCCTGCACGTATTGCAGCAGCGCGCCGGCTGCGCCGAGCGCAGGGCCGAGTTCATCGGCACCAAAGCCGCGCAGATCGCGAGTACCGAACTGCTCGGTCAGCAGGCGGCGAGCGGACGAGGTGTCGAAATGCCAGACCGGCCGCGCCCGGCCGTGCAGGCCGCCGAGTTCATAGGCCGCGTCTTCCGGTGTCAGCAGTTCAGAAGCGCGCAGCCGATGCAGCTCGGCGCGCCAGTCGCCAGCGCTCTCGGTTTCCAGCACAGAGAAGCGTCCGGACGACAGTTCCAGCCAGGCCAGGCCGAACTTGCCACCGCCGATGCAGGCTGCCGCGAGCAGATTCTGGGCACGCGAATCGAGCAGCGAATCCTCGGTCGCCGTACCCGGCGTGACCACGCGAACCACTTCGCGGCGCACCGGACCTTTCTCGACGCCGACTTCGCCGACCTGCTCGACGATCGCCGCCGATTCACCCTGGCGGATCAATCGGCCGAGATAGTTTTCGAGCTGGTGATAAGGCACGCCCGCCATCGCGATCGGCGCGCCATTCGATTCGCCGCGCTTGGTCAGCGTGATGTTGAGCAGCTTCGAGGCCTTGCGTGCGTCCTCGTAAAAAAGCTCGTAGAAATCGCCCATCCGATACAGCACCAGCGTGTCCGGGTACTGCGACTTGATCGCCAGGTACTGCTGCATCATCGGCGTGTGTTCGCCGGGTTTCGCGCTACTCATGAGCCGGGCAGGGTCTTGTGGGCGATCTTGAGACTGCGAGCTACTTTCAGCAGCGTTTTGTCGAGCGTTACCAAAGTCGCTTCACGATTTCGGGCGATGGCTAGATGCAGGGCGTCGCCGCTGCGCAGGCCGCTTTTCCAGTCGCGCAGCAAGCCACCGGCCAGTTCGAAATCGGCGGCGGTGGGTAATACGACGAGGAAGGTTTCAGCGCGGGCGGTGGCGAAGCGTTCGAGGATGGCGTCATGCATGGCAGCAGCCAGTTGACCGGAGCGGATCTTGAAGCTGATCGCGCTGTGAAACTCGGTAGCGGTCCATTGGCTGATCGTGAAGCTTTCGAAATCGTGACGGGAGAAAAACGTCTCTACAGCCGTCGACGAGGCTTCGGTCGTGAAGTAGGGCAGCAGGAAACTGGTATCGAAGTACAGCATCGGGCTGCTCAGTAGCGCTCTTCGTCGCGCATCTGGCGGATCACTTCACCGGCAGGTGTCAGGGCCATCGGCATCTGGGCGCGGAACTCGGCCAGCGATGGCAGGGGCTTGCGCTTCTTCGTACCCTCTGCAGTCAGTCGCGCCACGGCCTTGCCGCGGCGGGTGATCACTACTTCCTCGCCGGCTTCGACGCGATCAAGGATTTCGCTCAGATGGCTCTTGGCTTCGGCGACGCTGATGTTGATGCTGTTGTCCACGGGCGATTTCCCAGTTGGTCATCTCGATGGTCATCCTACCACGCCGCCTATAATTCTCCCTCCAAAGAACACCTCCCGAAACCGATGACCTGGACCCCCTCGAGCTGGCAGGCCATGCCAGCTGTACAGCAGCCGAACTACCCCGATGCGAATGCGCTGGAAGCTGCACTCGGCGAACTGCGCCGCCTGCCGCCACTGGTCACGTCCTGGGAAGTCGATGCGCTGAAATCGCGGCTGGCCGAAGCGCAAGCCGGCAAGCGTTTCGTGTTGCAGGGTGGCGACTGCGCGGAAAGCTTTGCCGACTGCGAATCCGGTCTGATCGCCAACCGGCTGAAGGTGTTGCTGCAGATGAGTCTGGTCATGGTCCACGGGCTGAAGATGCCCGTGGTGCGGGTCGGGCGCATCGCCGGCCAGTACGCCAAGCCGCGTTCGGCCGATGTCGAGACCAAGGACGGTCTGACCTTGCCGTGTTATCGCGGCGACACCGTCAATCGGCCGGAATTCACCTCCGACGCGCGCATTCCGAACCCTGCCTTGCTGCTCGAAGGCCACAAGCGTTCGGCGATGACCATCAACTTCGTCCGTGGCCTGATCGATGGCGGCTTTGCCGACCTGCATCACCCGGAATACTGGGATCTCGACTGGGTGCATCACGCGCCACTCGCCGAGCAGTACTCCAAGCGGGTCGAAGCGATCACCGAATCGGTGAAGTTCATGGAAACGCTGGCCGGCCAGCCGATCCACGACTTCAATCGCGTCGAGTTCTACACCTCGCATGAAGCGCTGCTGCTGGCTGCGGAGGCCGCGCAGACGCGTCAGGTGCCGCGCAAGCCGGGCTGGTACAACCTGTCGACCCATCTGCCATGGATCGGCCTGCGCACGGCGGCGGTCGATGGCGCGCACGTCGAATACATGCGCGGCATCCGCAATCCGATTGCCGTGAAGCTCGGCGTGTCGATGAGCGCGGAATGGGTGCAGGAGCTTTGCCGCCTGCTGAATCCGGACAAGGAACCGGGCCGCCTGAGCTTCATTCATCGCCTGGGCGCGGGCAAGGTGGAATCCGGGCTGCCGAAGATGATCGATGCGGTACGCGCCGCGGGCCATGAAGTGCTGTGGCTTTGCGATCCGATGCACGGCAATACCCAGACCGCTGGCAACGGCCTCAAGACCCGGCGCTTCGACGATATCCTCAGCGAAGTCGAAGCTTCGTTCGCGGTGCATGCGGCCTGTGGGTCGCGGCTCGGCGGCGTGCATCTGGAGCTGACCGGCGAGGACGTCACCGAATGTCTCGGCGGTGCCCGTGACCTCACCGAAACCGACCTCGAACGCGCTTACCGATCGGCCGTCGATCCGCGTCTGAACTACGAACAGGCGCTGGAGTTGTCGCTGAAGATCGCGGCCCATGGTGGTCACAAGCCGTAGCTTGGAAAAGCCGCGGGCGCATCCCGCCGCGTTGCATGACCGAAGCCAGGAGCAGGGAAAGCATGGGCAAGAACTTCAGCAAGCTCGCAGTACTGGCAGTGGTGATCGTCATCGCCGCCGCCGTCACCTTCTGGCTGACCCGTGCACGCCACGGTGATGAGGACTACGACTACGCGGCCGCGTTCGAATCGCTGGACCCGGCCAGCGGCGCGCCGCTGTTCCGCATTGCTGATGTCGCCGGCCGCACCGAAGCCGAACTCGCGGTCGTGCTCGGGCCGCCCTGGGATTGCGAAAGCTCGCTGTATTCGCGCCGCTGCCGTTACGCACCGGGCAGCACCGAAGTGGTGTTCATTGATGGCAAGGCGGACTGGCTGACGGTTCGCTCGCCGGGCGAAGTCGCCTTCGATGCCAGCGTGCTGACTCGTATCGGCCTGGTCGAGAAGAAGCCGGACCAGAGCACCACCGAAGAACTGATCTGGACCGGCGTTGCCGGCCTGCGTGAAGTGCGCGCCGTCAGCAGTGGCGATGGCGTGCAGATGCTGCGCATCAAGGTGAAGTCATGAGCGTGGTCATGACTCTGGGGCGCGGTGTCAGTGCGCTGATCGGCGCGCTGCTGATCGCAAACAGCGCCACGGCGGATGAGCTGAAGCTGCTGCGGATCACGCCGGCCGGTGAGGATGTCGAAGCGGGTCAGCAGCAGATCGTGCTGGCCTTCGATCGCGCCGTGGTGCCGCTAGGCCGCATGGAGCGCAAGCCCGAAGAAGTGCCGGTGACCATCACGCCCACGCTGCCCTGCGAGTGGCGCTGGATCGATATCACGACCCTGGCCTGCCAGCTGCCGGAGGAAGCGGCACTGACGCCGGCCACGGCCTACACCGTCGAGGTGCATCCGGAACTGGTCGCCGACAGCGGCGCGAAGCTGCTGAAGAGCATGAGCCATCGCTTCATCACCGCGCGGCCGGCCTTGCGCTACGGCAGCGTGGCGTCATGGCGTTCGCCGACCCTGCCGGTGATTCGCGCGGTGTTCGATCAGCCGGTCACTGCGGCTTCGCTGCAAGCAGCGGCAAATCTCGGTGGCATGCCGGTGATCGTCGAAGCCGATCCGCAGGACGATGAAACGCCTTACTACGTGCCGGCACTGCACGGCATGCCGGCGGGCGAGGCGCGCAAGCAATGGCGGGTGCTGCCAGCGAAGCCGCTGCCGGCCGATCGCGATGGCGAGCTGCAAGTCGGCCCGGGGCTGGTATCGGCGCTCGGCACCGAGCGCGGCGTTGCCAGCGACAGCGCCGCACCGTTCCACACCTTTGCCGACCTGCGCCTGCTCGGCCTGCAATGCGTGACGGCCGGCGGCCAGACCTTGCTGACCCGGCCCGGCGACAAGGCGCCGCTCTGCGATCCGCTGTCGAACGCGGCACTGGTGTTCACCGCGCCAGTCGAAGCCGAAGGCAATGGCCGCAAGCTGAGGATCACGCCGGACCCCTCCGGCGGCCGCAAGGACTACGACCCCTGGGCGAACGCCTCGACCAGCTGGTATGCCGGCTCGAGCAACCGCGACAACAGTCGCTACCTGCTGCGCCTCCCGTTCACCTTGAAGGCCGATGCCGAGTATCGGATCAGCGGCGGCGAAGACATCCACGATCTGTTCGATCGCAAGCTGCCAGATTCAATCAAACCGCCGATCAGCCTCACCTTCCGTACCGCGCATCGCAGCCCGAATCTCAGCTTCTCGCATCCGCAGGCCGTGCTCGAAGCCGGTATCGATGCCGAAGTGCCCGCGGTGGTCACCAATCTCGACAGTGTCGAGATCGCCTACACGCGGACCACGGCGAGCGGTGTCGAGCGCAATCTCAAGGCCAGCCGTCCGGTGGCTCAGGCGCGGGACATCGCCTTCGCGATGCCGCTCGATATCCGCAAGCTGCTCGATGGCCATTCCGGCGTCGTCGAAGGCTGGCTGACGACTAGGCCGGCGACTGGCAAGTATCCGCTGCAGCGCCCGGGCGAGCCGCTGTTCGCGCAGGTCACGCCCTGGCAGGTGCACGCCAAGTTCGGCCACTACAACACCCTGGTCTGGGTCACCGAGTTCGCCACCGGCAAGCCGGTGGCCGGTGCTGCCGTCGATCTGTTCGTTGCCAAGCCGCCGGTGTGGCAGCCGGAGTCGTCGAGCGATGCGGTCGCCGTGAAGACCGATGCCGATGGCCTGGCCGAACTGCCCGGCGCTGCCAGCGTCGATCCAATGCTCACGTACAGCGGCTGGAATGCGAAAGCACCGCTGGCCGTGCGGGTGGTGCGCGATGGCGACATCGCCGTGCTGCCGCTCAATGACGGCTTCAGCGTCGATACCTATCGCGCTTCCGGTTACGAGGTCTACGCCTCGCGCCAGCAGCGCCACGGCCATCTGAAGAGCTGGGGCACCACGGCGCAGGGCGTCTATCGCGCCGGCGATACCGTGCAGTTCAAGCTCTATGTCCGCAACGAGGCCAACAAGGCGCTGGCGGCTGCCGAGCGCGGGCCATACAAGCTGCGCGTGCTCGATCCGGCGGACCAGGTGGTGCATGAGCGCGACGGCCTGACCTTGTCCGAATTCGGTGCTGTCGATGGCGAGTTCGCGGTGGCCAAGCAGGGCAAGGTCGGCTGGTATCGCTTCGAGCTGGAAGCCAGCTATACCGCCGCCGATCGCGAGCCGGACAGCGAGGGCAAGCGGCATCCGGACACGCTGTATCCGATGCAAGTGCTGGTCTCCGATTTCACTCCGGCGCCGTTCAAGCTTGCGGCCGAGATCCACGCCAAGCGCGTGGCACCGGGCCAGCCGTTCACTGCGCTGCTTCGTGCCAGCCTGCACAGCGGCGGCGGCTTCAGCGGCGCGCCGGCCACGATCAGCGCCAGAGTCGAAGCGGCACCGTTCACCAGCAAGGATCCAGCTGCCGAAGACTTCAGCTACTCGGCCGATGCCGGCGACGATCCGCGCGGCAGCCGCGGCATCTCGACCAAGCGGGCGACGACCAATGGCCAGGGCGAGTTCAGCGCCGAGTTGACCGCGCCCGAGAGCGACATCGCCTGGGGCACGGTAATGGTCGAAGCCAGCGTGCAGGACGATCGCGGCCGCACCATCGCCGCTGCGGCATCGGCGCCTTACGCCGGCCGCGATCGCTTCATCGGCCTGCGCAGCAAGGACTGGCTGCTGAGCCAAGGCAAGGCGACCAGCATCGAAACCCTGGTCAGCGATGCCGATGGCAAACCAGCGGCCGGCACGCCGCGCTATGTGCGCATCGAGCGTCGCGATGTCTCGGTGGCCCGGGTCAAGGACATCGGCAACGCTTATGTCTCGCGCTACAGCGAGAAGTGGGTCGATGTCGCGATCTGCAAGGGCCGCTCCACCGCCGGCCCGCAGGCCTGCGCGTTCACGCCGGATGCCGGCGGCCAGTACCGGATCACCGCGATGGTTCGCGATACCCAGAACCGCCTGCATCGTTCCTCGCGCTGGATGTGGGCCAGCGGCAGCAATCACTTCGTCTGGCAGGAGAAGGACGATTACGGCCTGGAACTCGATGCCGATCGCAAGCGCTACAAGGTTGGCGATGTCGCGAAGATCCTGGTCAAGAATCCGTACCCCGGCGCGATCGCACTGATCACCACCGAGCGCTACGGCGTCATCGATCGCCGCACCCAGGTGCTCGAAGGTTCGACGCCGGTGATCGAGGTCAAGATCACGCCGGAGCATCTGCCGGGCTTTTATCTGTCGGTGGTCGTGCAGTCGCCGCGTGTGGCGAGCCCGCCGCCGGATGGTGATGTCGATCTCGGCAAGCCGACCTTCCGGATGGGTTATCGGACGATCACCGTCGATGATCCCTACCGGCAGATCGATGTCGAGGTGACCGCCGACAAGGCCAAGTACCGGCCGCGCGAAACCGCGAAGCTCAGCATCAGCGCGACCCCGAAAGCAGCGCTCGCCGATCCGAAGATGGAGCTCGCCGTCGCCGTCGTCGACGAAGCGGTCTACGACCTGATTCGTGATGGCGAAAGCTATTTCGATCCTTATCGTGGCTTCAACGGCCTGCAGAGCCTGGACCTCGCCAACTACAGCCTGCTGACCCGTCTCGTCGGCCGCCAGAAGTTCGAGAAGAAGGGCGCGACGCCGGGTGGTGATGGCGGTGCCGATCTCAGTTTGCGTTCGGTCGACAGATTCATCGCCTACTGGAACCCGTCGCTGGTCACCGATGCCAATGGCAGGGCCAGCTTCGACTTCGTGCTGCCGGACAATCTCACCGCCTGGAAGGTGATCGTCCTCGCGGTATCGCCGGGCGATCGCTTCGGCCTCGGTTCGAGCAAGCTGATCTCGACCAAGGACACCGAGCTGCGGCCGGTGATGCCGAACCAGATCAGCAGCGGCGACCAGTTCCGCGCCGGCTTCTCGGTGCTCAATCGCGCCGATGCGCCACGCAGCTTGGTGGTGACCATCGAGGCGACGGGCGCTGCGACGGCGAAGACCGAACAGACCGTGAAGCTCGCGGCTTTCGAGCGCCAGACCGTGTATCTCGATATCGCCGCCGAAGTGGCCGGCAATGAGCCGGGCACCATCGCGTTCAAGGCGACGGCGGGCGATGCCAAGGACAAGGATGGCCTGACGTTCAGCCTGCCGGTGAAGCCACGCCGGCCGACGGTGACCGCCTCCGAGTTCGGCTTCCTCGATGACGGCAGCGCCACGACGCCGATCGAAGTGCCGGCCGGCAGCTTGCCCGGCGGCGAAGTCGCGGTCCGCTTCTCGCCAACCGTGCTCGGCAATCTCGACGGTGCCTTCCGCTATCTGCGCGACTACCCCTACCTGTGCTGGGAGCAGCGCCTGACCAAGGGCGTGATGGCCGCGCAGTACGGCCGCCTGCAGCCCTGGCTCGACCCGGCGTTCGCCTGGCCGGAAGCACCGGGCATCGCCACGCAGTTGTTCGCCGATGCCGCCGGTTTCCAGGCCCAGAACGGCGGCATGACCTACTGGAACGGCGACGAGTCGCGCGTCAGCCCTTATCTGTCCGCCTACACCGCGCTGGCCTTCGAGTGGCTGCGTGCCGCTGGCTTGCAGCCGCCGCAGGCGGTGCAGACCAAGCTCGATGGCTATCTGCAGACGCTGTTGCGGAAGAACGTCGCCGGCCAGTCCGCCGAAGCCTCGAGCACGGTGCGCGCGGTGGTGCTGGCGGCGCTGGCGCGGCGCGGCAAGCTCGATGCGGCGGAACTGGAACGTCATGCGCCGGCGCTGCCGCGCATGGGCCTGTTCGGTCAGGCGATGCTGCTCGATGCGGCGCAGCGGGTCGATGGTGGGTCTGCCGTTGCGCATTCAGCGCTCGATCAGATCCTGGCACGTGGCCAGCAAAGTGCCGGCACCTTCGTGCTGCGTGAAACCGAGGACAGCGCCTGGATTCCACTGCTCGGTTCGCCCTTGCGCGCCAACTGCATGGCGCTGATGGCCCTGGTCGGCAGCGACGACAAACTGGTTGATGACGATGCTTCGCTGCGCGAACTGCCGGCCAAGCTGGTGCGCTCGATCAGCCAGTCCCGAGGCGGTCGCGATCACTGGGAGAACACCCAGGAGAACGTGTTCTGCGCCAGCGCCATGGAAGCCTATGCACGGCGCTACGAATCGGCCGCGCCGGCGTTCACGCTGGAAGCGCTGCTCGATGGTCAGAGCTTCGCGAACGCGAAGTTCTCGACACCGCGCGATGCCGCCGTTGCGGCTGCCAAGCCGATCAAGGCCGAAGACATCGGCAAGCGTCGCGAACTGGAGATTCGTCATGCGGGCGAGGGCCGTGGTTACTGGGCCGCGAACGTCCGCTATGTGCAGGCCGATGATCAGGCCACTGCGGCGAATGCCGGCATCAGCCTGAAGCGCAATTACGCGGTGAAGCGCGATGGCCAATGGCAGGCGCTGACGTCACCGATGACCATCCGCCGTGGCGAACTGGTGCGCATCGAACTGCTGCTGAACACGCCGGTGGCGCGCAGCTTCGTGGTCGTCGACGATCCGGTGCCGGGCGGCCTGGAGCCGGTCAATCCGGATCTCGCGGTCAGCAGCGGTCTCGACGCCGCCGAGGCCGAGCCGCCGGGTTCGGCAAGCCCGTATCCGTTCTATCACCGCGAACTGCGCTTCGAAGCGGCGCGCTGGTTCGCTGATGAAGTCGGGTCGGGCAGCCATCGTCTGTACTGGGTGGGACAAGCCGTTGCGACCGGCGAGTTCGCCGTGCAGGCGCCGCATGCCGAAGCGATGTACGACCCCGATATCTTCGGCAACGATGTGCCGGCGCGCTTGATCGTCGAGGAAGCGGCGAAGCCTTGACTCAGGTCTTCCTCCCCCGCTTGCGGGGGAGGACTGAGGTAGGGGCGTTTGACTTTGGCGCTGCCGGCATACGCCCCCATCCCAACCTTCCCCCGTAAACGGGGGAAGGAGTCAGAAGCGCACGGTAACGCCACCAATAACAGTCCGCGCCGCACCCGGACGAATGCCGTTCTCGATGTCGACGATGTAGAGCTTGTTGGTCAGGTTGCGGCCGGTCACCCACAGCTCGGTCTTCGGCCCGGACCAGGGCAGGAAGTAGCCGACTCTTGCCGGCAGCAGCGTGTTCGACGACACTCGGCCGAGCACCACCACTTCGCGGATCTCGACGCTGTCGCCCGCCTGCACCGGCTTGCGATCTTCGTCGGCCAGCACGAAATCGCGGGTGTTCAGCAGGTCCGAGACGTAGCTGCCGAAGTGGTTGACGGTCAGCGATGCGTTCCAGCGTTCGCCGCCACGCAGGCCGACAGTGATGCTGCCGGCATGCAGCGGCGTTTCCGGCACGCGATTGCCGTCGAGTTCGCCTTCGGTGAACGTCGAGCGGGCGTAGCTATAGGCGACCGTCGAATTGGCGCGGACGTTGGTGCCGGCGATCGTCGGCGTCTCGTAGTTCAGGCCGAAGTCGAAACCGAGGCTGCGCGAGTCCGCCGAGTTGACGACGATGTTGGCGTCGTCGACGGTGTATGGCAGCTGCACGACGGTGTCGTAGATGAGGTTGTAGAACGCCGCACCTTCCACGTTCAGGCCGCTGGCCAGCTTGTGGCGGAAGCCGATCTGGCTGTTGATGCCGGTCTCCGGCTTGAGCGGAAACTCGTCTGCCGAGCGTGCGAAGGCCGGCGTGTAGCCACGCGCGACATTGGCGAAGATCTGTGTGCGTTCGACGCGGGTGTATAGCAGCGCCAGCAGGCGATCGTCACGCTCGCCATCGAACTCGAACTCCGCACCGGTGAAGCGGCGCTCGCGATGCTGGGTGTAATGCTCCGCTCGCAGGCCAGGCGTGATCTGCAGATTGCCAACCTGTACGGCGTCCTGGATGTAGCCGGCGATCGCCGTCGACTGGTACTTGTCGAGTCGCGCTTCGGCCAGTTCGCCTTCGCCGAAGTTGCTGCCCGGATTGCCCCTGGAGATGACTTCCCCGACGGCGCCGAAGCTGCGTCCGTCATCGAACAGCGAGCGCATCGCCTGTATGCCGAAGGCCAGTTCATGGCCGAGGCTGCCGGTCTGGAAATCGATCACGGCGCGCGTCTCCGCGCCGTAGTTCTCGTACAGCCGCGAACGGCTGACCATCACGCCGCTGACGCCGGGCTCGAACTGGTAGTCGGGATTGTCATAGACGAACGTCGGCAGCGCATCGACTGACACCGCTTCGGGATCGACGGTGAACCGGCGGCGATCGGTGCGCGTGGTGTAGAGGCGCGAGGACAGCGTGAGGTGCTCGCCATTCCACTGGTGCTTCAAGTCGTACTTCGAGAAGTCCACCGCCATGGTGTTGTACTGCTGACCGAAGCGGCCAAGCTTGCGCCGCGGCGCCAGCGCGTATTCCACCGGCGTCAGATTCGATTCGTCGTAGTTCGAATCTTCGAGCATCCGGGTGATGCTGAACTCCACCAGCTGCGATTTCGACAGCTGGTATTCGAGCTCGGCGTAGAAGTCATCGAACTGCGACTTCTCGACATCGAAAGCACCATCGGCATTGGCGCCGGTTTAGGCCACGGCGATGCCGAGATCGCCGATGGTCCGCGTGTGCGAAGCGTGGCGCTGGAAGTTGTCGTCATTGCCCTGGCCCAAGTCGATCTTGCTCTGCGGCGTCGTGGTCGGTGACAGCGAGCGGAAATTGACAATGCCGTGATTGTTCAGCGGGCCATAGATCACATGGCCGGTGCCCTGCAGCACTTCGACGTTCTGCAGCCGCTGCAGCGGCGGCGTGTAGTGGGCCGATGAATCCAGATACGGCGAGGCGTTGATCGGTAGCCGTCCTCCAGCAGCAACACCTTGCGCGAGCGCCGCGAAGGCGCGCCCCGCAGGCCGATGCCGGAGCGGCGGCCGGCGATATCGTCGTCGATCATCCGCAGGCCGGGCAGGCTGCGCAGCGCTTCGTGCAGGGGCACCGGCTTGAGTTCCTCGATGGTTTCGGCGGTCAACTGGCGAGCGGTGCCGGCGGTGTTCTCGATCGGCCCCTTGAACGTGCCTTCGACCAGCACCGGAGCCAGCTTCACCGCTTCTTCGGCCGTCGCGGATTCAGCCGTTTCCTGTGCAGCCGCAGGGGCGCTCCACAGACTGCCGGCGGCCATCAGGGCAGCGGCCAGCGCAATGGGTTTGCGGCGGCAGGGTGTCGTCGGCATGGTCTCTTTCCTCTCGGGGGATTTCTAGTCGTGGGCGGCCGCGCGGAAAAGCCGGCGGCGCGCGCCATGATCAGAAGGTCAGCGCTGGCAATAAATGGGAAAAGTTCCCCGAATCCGGCCGGTGTTCTCGGCATGTTGTGAAATGCGCCGAATCTTCACTTTTCATCCGTTGATCGTTGACGAGGATCAAAAATCCATTTGCCCTGGAGGCCGCGATGCGGGCCGCCGGTGGTAATTGCTGCAAATGAAATCGACCGATCCTCAGGCGTTCGCCGCGACAAGTCTTGAATCTCCCGAGTCACAGGAACTTCGTCCTGACGAACGCGATTTGCGCGGCCATTCGCGAACTTGGACACTTGACCCGCCCAGCGATGCGCATGCGCAACAGAGATCCGGGCGCCAAGGCCCTGGGGCCTATTCATCCAGAAAGGAAGTGTCTGCCGTGTCGATCCGGGTCTTGTGGTGCGCGTTGTTGGCGGTGTTGCTGACGGCCTGCGGGGGAGGCGGAGGTGGATCGGAAGGCGGCAGTATCTCGGTCAACAGGACCAGCCTGAGCTTTCAGGCAGACCAGTTCGCATCAGCGACCCCGGCGCAGACGGTGCGCATCACCGTCAACGACAGCCGCGCGGCGTTCGTCGGAGCGGCCTATCCCGACGGGCAGACGCCGGCCGACTGGCTGGCAATCAGTATCAGTGGCTCCGGCTCGACCTACGACGCCGTCTTCTCGGTCGCTGCGACCAATCTCGCGCCCGGGACCTACACCGCACGACCGAGCCTTGGCTATGCCGATGCCAGCGGCAACGTGCTCGGCTATCGCGATATCACCGTGACCTTGATGGTTCGAGCACGGCTGTCGGCCAGCGAGTTTCCGTTGACCGGCACGCTGGTGTTCGGCGATTCGACAACCACGATCGAACAGCTGGTCTCGGTGTCGGCCGATACCGTCACCTGGCGTGCAGCCGCGAGTGCGCCGTGGATTGTGGTGCCGGCAGGCCCGTTCACCGGCAGCCGGACGCTTTCGGTGACGCTCGACGCCAGCACCCTTTCGATCGGCGACTACGACGGCACGGTGACCCTGACCAACAGCGCCGATGCCGGCAACACTGTGATCATTCCGGTGTCGCTGAGCGTGACTGCGCCGACGCTGAATGCCGGGCCCGAAAGCCTGCAATTCGGCGGTGACGACGGTCTGGCCAGCACGCCGCCACAGCTGTTCAGCTTCCAGATCAATACCGGCGCGAACACCTATCCGTGGACCGTGACGCTGTCCAGCGATCCGCCCGCACCGGCCTGGCTCGCTGCCAGCGCGCTCGGCGGACAGGTCGGCGGCAGCAGTGCGTCGACGATGATTTCCGCGAACCGCGCGGTGCTGACCGGCGGCGTCTACATCGGCTCGGCGCGGCTCGACGTCGATGTCCGCGGCACCGTGCTGAGCTACACCTTGCCGGTGCGCCTGAATCGCGAGGTCGAACGCCTGCAGGTGGTGACCGACGGTGTCGCGTTCTCGCAATTCCCGTCGCGGCAACTGCTGAGCCGCGACATCGGCGTCACCACCAGCCTCGATCGCGCCGGTGTGCCCTGGTCTGCAAGCTCCAGCGCCGGCTGGCTCGGCGTGACGGCAAATGGCGTCACCGGCGGCGCCCTGCGTCTGACCGTGACGCCAGGCGTGCTTGCCGCCGATACCGTGCACCGCGCAACGGTCACGGTGACCGGCAACGATCCGGCAATCGGCACTGGCGAGCCGGCGGTGGAGACCATCGAGGTGTCGTTCTGGCGTTCGGGCACCGAGCCGGGCCGACTGTCGTACGCCGCCGAAGGTCTGCGTACCGCGACCAATCCGGTGCTGCCGCTGGCCTACAGCCACGAGGGCGGCAACCAGGTGGCGATACGCAACATCCACACCGGCGAGTTGCTGGGCCGATTCCCGATCGGCACCACCGCAGCGGGCTCGATGGCGGTCAGCTCCAACGGCGAGGTGTTGTACATCGTCGACGCC
>NZ_JAHFRY010000124.1:12277-14013 GCF_023266035.1 Nevskia sp. | reverse complement strand
GCTGCACCCCACCCCCGCAGCTGCTGCACCCAGAACCGTAATAGAACCATCAGTTGAACCATCAAGGAACCGTCAGGAGCTTTCTCCGGAAAACGTCGTTCAGGTTTTCGACCACTGGAAGCAGAAATCTGGACACGGGAACGCGAAGCTTGATGAAGCGCGTCGGAAGGTCATTTCGAAAGCGCTGAAGAAGTACTCGATCGACGAACTGAAGTGCGCAATCAATGGCTGCATGGCCAGCGAATGGCATCAGGGTAAAAACGAACGCGGCAAGGTCTACGACAGCCTCGACCTCATCCTCCGCAATGCCGAGAAGATCGAAGCCTTCATGAATCACAGCAAGGGCAGTCCGAAGTCGACCGTAGCTGCTCGCCGCAACCCCGCTCACATCGGACCTCAGCAGTATTCCGAGTCCTGGGAGGCCGCGTCATGACCGATGACCGCGAGACGGCCCTCAGGCAGTGCGACAAGCACGGTGACTACACAGCCCATTGGGTCCAACGGCTCGACCGGTGGACGGGCTGCGAAACCTGTGCTCATGAGGAGCGTGCTGCCAATCAGCTTTTGCTCGACGAAGAGTACCGACAGGAGCGCATCGAAGAGTGGCTGCGCGAGTCCGATATCCCTTCCAAGTTTCGGCACGCAGCGTTCGATGGCTCGCTGCCTGAGAAGCTTCGCAGATGGGTCGAAGCGGTCGCTCGGAGAGAATCCCGCGGCCCTCTGGTGATCATCGGGCCGGTAGGTACTGGCAAGACCTACGCGTCCTCGGCAGCCCTCAAGCAGATCATCCGATCCGACATGAGGGGCCTGTTCATCACCGCCGGCGGATATGGCCGCACGGTTCGTGAGACCTGGAACCGGCGAGGCGAGCACACCGAGGCAAGCCTGCTCGGCAAGTACGGCTGCGTGCCGGTCCTGGTGCTAGACGAGTTCGGGGCGAATCGCGATGTCGACGCGCCGATGCTGCAAGACCTCATCTCCGCACGCTACGACGAGGGGCGCATGCCGAACACGATCATCGTTTCGAACCTGGCCGTAGCGAAGTTCCCCGACGTTGCCGGGGAGCGCGTCGCCGATCGAATCAAAGAGGACGCAACGGTGCTGCTGATGACCGGCAAGTCCAAGCGCACGCCGCTCGCCTGACCAACACCTCCCCTGCCAACCCAAGGAATCACCAATGGCAACCATCACCGAAATCAAAGCTGCACGCGCCGTCGCCGGCGCTGCCTACGCGGCCGCAGCACAGGCCTACGCGGACGCATGGGTCGAGCTTCACGGCTACGACCAAGCGCTCTGCAATACGGCTCTAGGCCAGCCGCGGCCACTCGGATTCGCGGGCGCTCCGCAGCCGCTTCCGCACGGCGAATACCTCTCGCAGCGAATTGACGGCGGCCTGATCGATCGCGCCAAGACCAGAGCGGCGCAAATCGTCGCCAGCTTCGCCCCCTGATCTCTCTCCCCCACCTCAGAGACCCAAAATGGCAATCAACGAACTCATTGAAAAAGACTCATCGGGCAACCCGATCCAGATCCACTACGAGCTTTCAGGCGGAATGAAGCTGTCGATGAAGCATCTCGAGGGAGTCGATTGCGAGCCCGACACCTATTTCAAAGGCGCTCTGAATGCGCTCGATGAAGCGGCAACTCACATACGGGCGATATCAGCAGACCGACTGCTTTCGGATGCTGGCAAGCAGCACAAGATGGCGCCGATCTGCACCGACTTGATCGGATTC
>NZ_JAHFRY010000124.1:0-12267 GCF_023266035.1 Nevskia sp. | reverse complement strand
GGTCGACGGGTTCGAGAAGCGGATCCTTGCTCGCGAGCAAGCCCTGGTGAAACTGCCAACGCTGGATCCGACGCATAGCGCTGCAGCCGCCGAGAACATCGAGATTCGCACCTGGTGGCGGTCACAGTCGCAAGCGGATCGCCTCCGGATGATGGAGACCTTCGAGAGCAACCCGGAGACCGTCCGCATTCAGATGGCGCTGCTCCTCTCGCCAATCGCATTGGTCGACATCGAAGCCCAGCGCATCCGCGAAATCTGGAGCGACACGAAACGAGCATTGAACCCGGAAGAAGCCGCGTTCATCGATACCGGAAAAGCTTCCATCGAATGGGCTCAGCGCGGCATTGCACAACTCGGCGGCATTGCCCGAAGGATCACGAACATGGGGAACCAAGAGATTCTCAGCACTATCGTGTCGCACCCGTCTGAAGGCCGGCAGCGAGGCTACAAGGCCTTCGGCTTCAACGACCACAGCGCAGCCGAGATGAAGCGCTACCTCGAGATCAAGGCCGGCCAGAAAGCCGCCTGATCAGCGTCCGGAACAGGAGCAGCTCATGACCGCAATTTCATACTCCGTCGAGATCGACGGACGCCAAGCCGAACCTCAAGTTCGAAAGATCGATAACAGCTTGGCGCGCTTGAAAGCCAGCGGCGACAACGTCACCAGTTCCATGGACAAGCTCGGGAAGGAGCTTGGAGACACGGCGAGCAGCCTCAGCGGGGCCGAGAAGCGCAGCCTGGCACTGATCAAGGCTCAGACAAGCCTGACTGCTGCCTCTCGATCGCAAGAGCGCGCGCTCATCAGCTTGACCGACGTTCTGCGCTCTCATGCGGAGCAGCAGCGCGTCGTCGGCAACGACTTGACCCGAGTGAAGCTAGCCAGCGACGGCGCTGCTTCGACGATGGCGGCGCTATCCCGAACGGTCGCTGGCGGTGCTGTGGCATTCGCAGGCTTCAAGGTCGCCGAATTCGCAGCCGATGCGGGCCGCGCCGGCCTCGAGCTGAACAACCTCGACATCCGGCTGAAGACAGTCTTCGGCAGCAGCCAGGCTGCAGGCAAGGAATTCGAGTTCATCCGGGATACGTCACGCCGGCTGTCGATCGATCTGCAGGCAACCGGCAACGCCTATTCGTCGCTGGCTGCCTCTGCGAAGGGGACCACACTCGAGGGGCAGGCAACCCGAGACATCTTCAGCGCCGTCGCCGAGGCCGGCGGCAAGCTGAGGCTGTCAGCCGATCAGGTTCAGGGCTCACTGCTTGCTGTCTCGCAGATCATCAGCAAAGGAACCCTTAGTTCCGAGGAGCTCCGCGGACAACTCGCCGAGCGTCTTCCGGGCGCATTCCAGATCGCCGCCCGCGCCATGGGCGTCACAACCGGCGAACTCGGCAAGTTGCTTGAGCAAGGCGCCATCGCCTCGGATGTATTCCTGCCGAAGTTCGCAGCAGAGCTGCGCAAGACGCTCGGCACTGATGCGACCACCCAAATCGAGGCATTCAATACCGGGTTCAAGGCGCTGGAGTCCGAGGGCGCTGTCTTTGCGAAGACCTTCTTCACGCCGATCGCCGAAGGCGCATCCAGAACCGCCGGTGCATTCGCCACGCTTCTTCGTGCGATCAACGATACGGTCGCCAAGAATAACGACTTGGAAGACCTCGGCAACGGCCTGTTCCGTCGCGACAACGGGATGCTATTCCAGCGGAACAAGGTCGGCGGGCTCGATTTCGTCAACGAGCCGCGCGGCGACATTCGGAACGCCATCCCACAAGCGCCACGGTCGATCCTCCCTGACTTCGCTGGAGTTGTGCCGAAGATCCCTGCCGTGCAGGACTTCGGGCCCGGTTTCGGCGCGCAGTTTCAGGTACAGGCCGAGACGAAGAAGACGGCCGAGCTTCGCGAGCAGCTGGCGCTGGTCGGCGCCAGGACCAACCTGGAGAAAGCCCTCTACGAGATCACGAAGGGCGATCGCAGCGGCGCCAGCAATGTCGAAAAGAATCTGCTCGTCGAGCTTGCCAAGGAGCGCGACAGGATCGTGCTCGCGAATCAGGCGAAGCGCGAAGGCCTGAAGCTCGAAACGGATTCGGAGCGTCTGCAGAAGCAGATGGCGCAGCAGGACGCAGGCCGTGCCAACACGATCTATCAACTGATCCGCGGCACTCAGGATCAATCCGCAGAGCTTCAGCGCCAGCTGCAGACCGGTGAGGAGCTGACGACTGCCGGCCGCGAACTGCTGCGGCTACGTTCTGGCGAGTTGGACTTCCAGTTCAGGGGTCGCGAAGCCGCCAAGGAACAGCTTGCCATCGAGCTTGAGGGGCTGGATACGCTGCAGAAAAAAGTCGTGGAACAAGATCGACTGAACGATGCAGCCAGAAAGGCCGCAGACGAGCTTCAGGACGGTCCTTCCGCACCGGGAGGGGGTCAACGGATCGCAAGCCAGACGGATATCCCGCGAACGTTCAAACAGGTCGAATTTAGTCAAAATGTTCTTCGATCTATTGAAGAAGGCAAGTTCGAGCAAAGAGAGCGCGCCCTCAGAGGGGGCACTGAAGCGTCCCTGCGCGACAGCAACCGCCTCAAGGAAGGCGAGACGATCAATGATCTTGTCGAGAAGGCCCGGGAAGCGCACGAGAAGAAGCTGAGTGAAATAACCCGTCAAGGAGCGGAACAGCGCAACCAGGTTACGCAGAGCTATCTGCAGACCGGAAGCCTGATCGTCGCCAACCTGAGCGCCGCGGCGGAATCAGCCGGCTTGGCTCGGTCAAAGCGCGGATTCGAAGCCGCCAAAGTCCTGAGCATCGCACAGGCCGGCATCAGTACCGCGTCTGCGGTCCTCAACGCGCTGGCCGTGCCGCCATACCCACTCGGTGTCGCGCTGGCTGCTTCGGCCGGCGTTGCCGGGCTTGCCCAGATCGCCGCGATCAAAAGTCAGAAGTTCGGCGGCGGCCGTGAACTCGGCGGCCCTGTCGACTCGTCCAGGTTCTTCGAGATCGGTGAGAAGGGCCGGCCGGAGATCATCCAGGACGACGGCAAGTACTTCCTCTTCGGGGCGAACGGCAACGTCATTCCTGCAAGCAATGGCAACGCGGGCGGCGCTTCGGAGGCAAGAACGCCGATCCAGATTCTCATCAGCAACACGGTTTCGAACCTCGCCAGCATCCAGGCAGAGGAGAGCCAAGGCCTCAACGGCGAAACCGTCATCAGGATCGTTGCTGAAGCGCTGACGGACAACGCCAGCCCTGTTTCTCGTGGCGTGCAGCGCCGCGCTGGCCGCAGGGCTGAAGGGTTGATCGGATGACGCCTGGAAGCGCTGGACGTGCCCAAGTGGGGTGCTGACATGGGATGGGACGCCGCCCCCCAGAGCATCGCTCGGGACATCGCGAGGAAGCACCGGCTTCTCTGCCTTCGGCTGGCGCTCGACATCGATTCACGGCTGGTGCTGGCCACGCCGGTGAAATCTGGCCGGGCTCGCTCGAACTGGCTTGCCAGCGTCGACGAGCCTCGGCGGGAAATCGTCGAGCCACGAACCGACGACGAAACCCTCGCGGAGGCAGTTGCGGTAGTCGACCGCGCAAAGGAATACCCGCTGATCTACATCACCAACAACCTGCCCTATATCCAGAGGCTGAATGAGGGCAGCAGCAAGCAGGCGCCGGCAGCATTCGTTGAAACAGCGATCGATGGCGCGATGCAGCCGTTGGTCGCTGCCGGCTTTCTGAAGTGAACCCCAGAAGCGACCGTCCATGACCTCCAAGAAAATCGCTACCAAGGCGCCCAAGAAGGCCTCCGGAGATCCGGAAGTAAACAAGATGCCAGCTGAGAAAGGCGAAACCCCTGAGTCACATACGGCTAGGGCAGCGCTTTCACTCCAAACTCAGGCCACGATTGCGATTGACTGCGTCCTGAGCCCCAGCTTTGGGCCTATGGACGCCAACGTGATTCGGAGTGAGCTTGTCTCTAGATCGAAGCAAGTCATCGGCGGAGATCTCTCGAGCGTCGAACTGATGCTGTTCAATCAGGCGCAAGTTCTGCAGAGCATCTTCACCAGGATGGTGTGTCGCGGCTCAGTGGATGCTAATTCTAGGGAGAGCACTGAGAGTTACCTACGTCTCGCCTTCAAAGCGCAGGGGCAGTGCCGGGCAACACTGGAGACGCTGGCGAACATCAAGAACCCCCAGCCGACCTCCTTCATTCGTCAGCAGAACATCGCGGCCAATCAGCAGGTGAACAACGGCGCCGCCCTGCCGGCAGCTGTCTCGCACGCGCGCACGGAAGATTCGGGCGATCCGGCAAACGAACTAAAGGCGATGACCAATGAGCAAGGGCAACGGTTGGACCCCGAAACGTCGGCAGCGGCAGGCGGAAGCCATCCGGCAATGGCAACCCTGGCAGCAAGCCACCGGGCCTAGATCGACAGCAGGTAGAGCGCGCTCGGCTCAAAACGCCCTGAAGCATGGAGCGCGGTCGGCAGAGGCTATCGCCGAGCGGCAGGAGCTCATCCACCTACTGAAGTTGCTTGATGACGAGCGATTGCAGTTCGCGACTTTGCAACCCGATTGTCGATAACCCTAGGTCTTTCCTCATTTAATCAATAGGTAAGCGATGGGTTTTCGCTGCCCAACGCGTACGCGCGCGAGGCAACAGTACTCGGCAACGGGTTTTTTCACTCCCTAACGCGCGTGCGCGACGTCGAAATCCCATGTCGCTCGGCGCCTTCACGATGCCCCCCTGGCACGCATGAGCCCCCTTCTGCGAAACAGTCCCATGCAGTCCGCCAAAAAGGCGGCCTCAAGCCCTACGCGAGTTCCGCCAGGACCGCCGGCAAGTCGCGCAGAAAGCCCTGGACGTCGCCACGGTTGAACTTGTCGAAGTCGCCATGAGCGGCATCATTTCGGATCGCTGCCCAAACCTTCATTTGTCTATCTCGAAGCGGACTGATCGCGTTCGCTGCTCTCAATGCGTCGATGAGAGCATTCATGGCTTTCCGATCGCCATTCGGCCTAAGGATGTCGATGCCCAAGCCTTCGCACTTGCGACGGAGCGCCCTCTCAAGAGTAGCGCCGGCTAGGACGGCAGCCGCGACAAAGCTCAGATTGGTGCCGCTGCTATCGAATGCTTCCTGAGCGACAGCGAGATCGTCTGCGGAAACCTTTTCGACAATCTGAGTCTCAAGCTCGTCAAGCAAGCCGGTCTCGATCGACTCCGCTAAACCAGTGAGAGCACCGATGTAGTGCCGCACCCGATTGGACGCAGCCCCGCTGATCCCCTCAAAGGTTGGAAACAGTCGGTGATTCTGGGGAAGGATCCCGTGGACCGTAGCTGCCGCCCTTACTTTCCAACTGGAAAACGTAGCGACCTCGTAAAAAACCTGCCCGTGTGCATCCCTTTCAACGATTGCGAGTGCTCGACCGTCAGCGACGAGCTTCATCAAGCGGTCGACAGCCTGCCCCCTCGTTAACATGACCAGACGCCCTTCAGAATCATGATTCTGGCCACATAGGAACAGTGAGCTCCGCTTGATGGGTCAGATGATGGGTAAAACAGGAATCAGCTGGTAAGCTGCTGATTCCTTTACGCAAATGGCGGAGAGAGCGGGATTCGAACCCGCGATACGATTTGACTCGTATACACGCTTTCCAGGCGTGCTCCTTCAACCGCTCGGACACCTCTCCGTGTCTTGCTGCTGCCGTGTGGGCGGCGGCATTCTAACGAAATGGCCGAGTCTTAGGGCGATTTTTCCGCAGCGGCTGCGGGGGCGACTGCTGCAGCTGCGGGCACCACTACGGCTGCGGGTGCGGCTTCAGCCTGCGGCGTCAGGGCCGGCGGCTGGTCAAGACAGAACATGCGCTTCTTGCCCGGCTTGGCGGGATCTGGAGCGTAGAAGCCGTAGGTCACCGATTCGGTCTTCGCTTCCGGCACCTTCAGGGCCGTGCTTGGCGTCGGGATGCGCATGCCTTCCGGCGCGACGATCGGGGTGATCGAGGCGGCGCTCTCGTACGGCTGCGGACCGGAGCAGTAGGAGGTCGTCGAGCAGCCAGCTACCAGCGCCGACAGCGCCACCATCAGCAGGCCGGCTTGCTTCGTCGCGTGCCGCGTGTACATCGAGCTCATCAAATCACTCCCGCCGCGCGCAGGCTGGTCTGCACGACGTCGATATGGTCAGGGTTCATCGGCACCAGCGGCAGGCGGATGCCGCCGGGAATCCGGCCCATCACTTCCAGTGCCCACTTGGCGGGAATCGGGTTCGGATCAACAAACAAATTCTTGTGCAGCAGTACCAGCTTGGCGTCGAGCGCTTCGGCCTTGACAGCATCGCCGGCCAGCGCCGCCGCACACATCTGGTGCATCAACTTCGGTGCAACGTTGGCGGTGACCGAGATGTCGCCATGAAAGCCGAGCAGCATCGATTCCCGCGCAGTCGCATCGTCGCCGGTGTACAGCGCGAAAGAGGCCGGCAAGCCGAGTGCCAGCAGATCGCGCACGCGCGACAGCTCGCCCTTGGCTTCCTTGATGCCGACGATGTTCGGCACGCCGGCCAGACGGGCAACCGTTGCCGGCAACATGTCGCAGCCGGTACGGCCAGGCACGTTGTACAGGATGATCGGCACATTCACCGCTTCGGCAATCGCCTTGAAGTGGCGATACAGGCCTTCCTGCGGCGGCTTGTTGTAGTACGGCGTGACGATCAGGCAGGCATCGGCGCCGGCATCCTTGGCAAGCTGGGTCAGCTCGATCGCTTCGGTCGTCGAATTGGCGCCGGTGCCGGCGATCACCGGCACACGCTTGGCCGAAACTTCGATCACTTTCCGGATCACGGCGAGGTGCTCGTCGACGCTCAGGGTCGCCGACTCACCGGTGGTGCCAACGGCGACGATGGCATCGGTGCCTTCGGTGATATGCCATTCGACCAGCCGGCCGAGCGAGTCGAAATCGACTTCGCCGGAGGCCGTCATCGGCGTCACGATCGCGACTATGCTGCCCTTGATCATTCGGAAGAGAGTGCGGAATTGGCTAAACTGCGATTATAACGGAACGTCGATCGCCACCCGCCTGTGCCACTGGCCTCGCCCACGCCGACCTACGTCCCGACCTACAAGACCACCGGATCCCCGAACCGTTCCCGCAATGGCCGCCCCAGAAAACCTGCTGTCGATTTCAGTACTCGGCCAACCCCGTCCCCAGCTCGCGCTGGAGCTGTTCAAGGCGATCCGCGAGCGCGGCGGTGAAGTCGAGGATTGCCGCATCGCGCCGATCGGCGACCGCTTGACTGCCAATCTCGTCGTCTCCGGCAACTGGAGCGCGCTCGGCCGCCTGGAAACCGCCCTGCCCGGCATTGCCGAAAAGCTCGAGCTGCAGGTCCGTTTCCAGCGCTGCAACATGCGCGAACAGAATCCGGAATTCCGCCCTTACGCCGCCGATGTGATCGCACCGCAGCAGCCAGATCTGCTGGTCCACCTGCTCGAGTTCTTCCACAGCCAGGATGTGCAGGTGGCGGAAATGTCGACCCAGAAGTACCAGTCGACCCATACCGGCGCCGGCATGGTCAGCGTGCAGATGGTCTTGCATGTGCCGGTCAATCAGCATCCGCAGGCCCTGCGCGAATCGTTCATGGATCTCTGCGACGATCTGAATGCCGACGGCATGCTCGACCCGATCAAAAGCTGAACCTGAGCACCCGTTCAGGGCCTGATTCTTGCGGTCTTGTTTGCGCAAGCCGGGTGTAGTCTGATCGCCACAGACCGCACCCGATCATTCCCCACTCACCGAGGACAAGCTGCATGAGCCTGACGATTGGCGACAAGCTGCCGGAGCTGACGCTCGCGGCCAGCGGCGGCAAGACCATCAGCCTGGCAAAGGATTTCAAGGGCAAGAAACTGGTCGTTTACTTCTATCCGAAGGACAACACGCCGGGCTGCACGGTCGAAGGCCAGGAATTCACCGGCCTGTATGCGGATTTCGTCAAGGCCGGCGCCGACATCGTCGGCGTGTCCAAGGACAGCGTGAAATCGCACGACAACTTCTGCACCAAGTTCGGCTTCCCGTTCACCTTGCTGTCCGACGGTGACGAAGCGATGTGCAATGCCTTCGGCGCGATCGTTGAAAAAAGTATGTACGGCAAGAAGTACATGGGTATCGACCGCTGCACGTTCCTGTTCGACAGCAAGGGCAAACTCGCGAAAGACTGGCGCAAGGTCTCTGCGAAAGGCCACGCCGCCGAAGTGCTGGAGGCGGTCACCGCCCTCTGACGCCCTTGCCGAACATCCATCAAGCGTCCTTCTGAGCCGATGCGCGGTCCTTCGCGTGTCGGCTCGTTTGTTTCATCTCCCGGAAATCGATGAAAAAGAAAATCTTCGTGCTCGACACCAACGTCCTGATGCACGACCCGAGCTGCCTGTACCGCTTCGAGGAACATGACATCTATATCCCGATGGTCGTGCTCGAAGAGCTCGACAACGGCAAGAAAGGCACCTCCGAGACCTCGCGCAACGTCCGTCAGGTGACGCGAATCCTTGATGGCCTGATGCACGGCAAGGACCATGCGCAGATCGAGAAAGGCATTCCCTTGCCGACCACGGTCAACAAAGGCACGAATGGCAACGGTAACGGCCACACCGGCGGCACACCGACGGCGCCATCGTCCGGCCGGCTGTTCTTCCAGACCCGGCCGTCGGCCGCCGCACTGCCGGAAATGCTGCCGGGCAACAAGCCGGACAACAACATCCTGCTCGCCGCCCTCGGGCTGCAGAGCCAGCATCCGTCGCGGACGATCACTTTGGTGTCGAAAGACATCAACCTGCGGATCAAGGCCGCGATCGTCGGCGTGCACACCGAGGACTACCACAACGATCAGGTGCTCGATGACCTCGATCTGCTCTATTCCGGCTACGCCAAGCTGCCCGACGATTTCTGGACCACGCATGGCGAGAAGATGGACAGCTGGCAGGATGATCGCGGCCGCGCCTGTTACAAGGTCAGCGGGCCGAAGGTCAAGGAATGGCATGTCAACGAATTCCTGTACCTGCCGGACGAAGTCGAACGCGGCCTCGAACTGACCGTCCAGGCGCTCGACGGCGACAGCGCCAAGCTGCATGTGATCCGCGACTACCGCGCCGGCAAGACGCCGGTCTGGGGCATCCACGCCAAGAATCGCGAGCAGAACTTTGCGCTCAATCTGCTGCTCGATCCGGATGTCGACTTCGTGTCGCTGCTCGGCGCCGCCGGTACCGGCAAGACCTTGCTGGCACTCGCCGCCGGCCTGGCGCAAACGCTGGACGAACCGCGCTATCGCGAAATCATCATGACCCGCGTCACCGTGCCGCTCGGTGACGACATCGGCTTCCTGCCCGGCACCGAGGAAGAAAAGATGACGCCGTGGATGGGCGCACTGATGGACAACCTCGAAGTGCTGACCCAGACCAGCAACGCCGGTGACTGGGAACGCGCGGCGACCAACGATCTGCTGTCCAAGCGCATCAAGATCCGTTCGCTCAACTTCATGCGCGGCCGCACCTTCCTGAATCGCTACATCATCATCGACGAAGCGCAGAACCTGACAGCCAAGCAGATGAAGGCGCTGATCACCCGCTGCGGTCCCGGCTCGAAGATCATCTGCCTCGGCAATCTGACGCAGATCGACACGCCTTACTTGTCCGAGACCACGTCCGGCCTCACCTATGTCGTCGACCGCTTCCGCGGCTGGCCGCACGGCGGCCACGTGACCCTGGCGCGCGGCGAACGTTCGCGCCTGGCCGCATTCGCGTCCGACATCCTCTGAACCAAGAGCACCGAACATGCTGAAAGGAATTGCACGCGGCGTGAAGGACAGCGCCATCGGCATGTCGTTGAGGGCCTACGTCAACGACCGACTCAGCGAGTACGGCGAGATCATCGACGTCAACATCGATACCTCGGTCAACCGGGTCACCGCGCGCGCCCTGCTCAAGGGCGAGCGCGATGCGGTGACGATCACCGTCGAACGCTACGAGATCGAAAGCGAAGGCGAGGCGCGCTACATCAAGCTGAAGAGCTTCACCGCTTCACGCGCCTGGCTGACCCAGATCCTCAACAAGTTGCTGGCCGGCAAGCGGTACAAGATTCCGGGAGCCGTCAGCAAGCTGCTGTGAGTCGATCACAAACGCGTGCTTGACCTTGCGGAGCTGCTGACGCCGACGCTGATTGCGCTCTGCGGCTTCGCGTTTCTCGCCGGCTTCATCGATTCCGTGGTCGGCGGCGGCGGGCTGATCCAGATTCCGGCGTTGTTCGTGCTGCTGCCGCAGCTGTCGCCGGCGGTGATTCTCGGTACCAACAAATTCGCAGCGATCTGGGGCACGGCGAGCGCCACGCTGCAGTACGCGCGCCATGTGCCGATCAGCTGGAAAGTGGTGCTGCCGGCCGGCGCCGTGGCGGCAGCGGCTTCGTTTCTCGGCGCCCGCACTGTCAGCCTGATCGGCAACGCCGAGCTCAAGCCGCTGATCCTGGTGATGATGGTCGCGGTGCTCGCCTACACCTTGTGGAAGAAAGATTTCGGCAAGCTGCATGCGCCGCGGCTGAACGATCGCCAACAACTGCTGACCGGCCTCGCGATCGGCGCGGTCGTCGGTTTCTACGACGGCTTCTTCGGCCCCGGCACCGGCAGCTTTCTGATCTTCGCCTTCGTCGGCCTGTTCGGCTTCAGCTTCCTGGCCGCTTCGGCCTCGGCGAAAGCGGTGAACACGATCACCAACTTCGCGGCACTCGCCTACTTCGTCGCCAATGGCAGCGTGCTGTACGCCTACGCGATCCCGATGGCGATCTTCAACGTCGCCGGCTCATGGCTGGGATCGCGGCTGGCGATCGCCAAAGGCAGCGGCTTCGTGCGCATGCTGTTCATCATCGTGGTCACGGTGCTGATAGCGCGCTTTGGCTGGGACATCCTTCGTACTTAAGCGCGTTCGTCATCGAAGGCCAGCCCGTCGCCGATGTGCGACAGGCCGAGCAGCAGCATCAGTAGCCGATCCAGCCCGACTGCGACACCGGCACACGGCGGCAAGCCGTGTTCGAGTGCGGCGATCAGATGCGGGTCATACGGCGGCACCGGCTGCCCTCTGGAAGCGCGATGGGCTTGATCGGCTTCGAAGCGCCGCTGCTGCTCGACGGCATCGGTCAGCTCATGGAAACCATTCGCCAGCTCGATGCCCTGCCAGAACAGCTCGAAACGCTCGGCAACCGGCGGCTCGACGTCTCGGCGGACCTTCGCCAGCGCCGCCTGCGAAGCGGGGAAATCGAGCAGGAACTCCGGACGATCCTGTCCCAGTTGCGGGCCAACGACATGGCTCATCAGCAGATCGAGCAGGAAATCCCGGGCCGCGGATTGGTCGGCATCAGCGCCTTCAATGGCGGGCATCGCCGGCAGCGGGCCGATCGCTTGCACGCAGCGCGTTTCAAGCTCGGTCAGGGAAGCCAGAAACGGATCGATCCCCGCCTCGCGAGCAAATGCTTCGCGATAGCTCAGCCGCGCGCACGATGCTGGCCCATCAAGCGCCGCCAGCAGCGCTTCGCATTCATCGATCAAGCGATGGTGATCGAACCCTGGCCGATACCATTCCAGCATCGTGAACTCGGGGTTGTGGAAGCGCCCGCTTTCATCGACCCGGAAGACCTTCGCAATCTGAAAGATCGGGCCGCTGCCGGCAGCCAGCAGGCGCTTCATCGCGAACTCCGGCGAGGTCTGCAACCAGCGTTCGCTGTCGCCCGGGAGTCGGCTGAAAAAGCTGTCGATCTGCGGATCGACTGTGGCGGCACGGGACAGCACCGGCGTCTCCACTTCCAGCACTTCGCGCGCGGCGAAAAAGCTGCGCACGCGCTGCATCAGAAGTGCGCGCAGGCGCAGCGTTTCGAGGCTCGCACGTGGCTGCCACATGGGCTTGGATTTCATTGACGCCTATTGGGGTGGGTGCTATAACGCGGCGCTATCGGAAGGCTGCGTTCGTCCGATTTTACCCACACGACAGTGCTGCAGGAGAAGCTGGTGGCGACCAAAAAGACTGCATCAAAAGCCAAGCCCGTGTCTAAACCGGCGAGCAAGTCCAGTGTCAGCAAGTCAGCCGTGAAGCCCGCCAGCAAAGCTGCGGCAAAGCCCGCAGCGAAAAAAGCCATTGCCAAGCCGGCGGCCAAAGCCGCCAAGAAAGCGACTGCCAAGCCAGTCGCTCCGGCAGCCAAGAAAGCCGTAACGAAGGTCGCGGCGAAAGCTGCGCCGGCCAAGAAGGCTAAGGCTGCTGTGAAGAAGGCCGTTC
>NZ_JAHFRY010000010.1 GCF_023266035.1 Nevskia sp. | reverse complement strand
AGGAAGGCGAACTGGTGTTCACCTCGCTGACCAAGGAGGCGCTGCCGATCATCCGCTACCGCACTCGCGATCTGACGCGCCTGCTGCCACCGAGCGCGCGCAGCATGCGGCGCATGGGCAAGATCACCGGAAGATCCGACGACATGCTGATCATCCGCGGCGTCAACGTCTTCCCGACCCAGATCGAGGAACTGCTGCTGCGCTGCCCGCAGCTGACGCCGAACTATCTGATCGAAGTGATCCGCGAAGGCAATCTCGATCAGCTGCTGGTCAACGTCGAGCTGTCGGTCGCCGATGCCGGCATCGAAGACGGCCTGCGCAAGGAAGTGAGCAGCAATCTCCAGCACCTGGTGAAGACCTATGTCGGCATCAGCGTCCGCGTGCTGCTGCATCCCCCGGAGACGCTGGAGCGTTCGATCGGCAAGGCCAAGCGGGTGGTCGATCGCCGGCCGAGGGAAAGCGCGCCGGCCGTTCAACTCGTCACTCGCTGAGCCCCCGAAATCATGAAGCACGCCTACCTCTGCGACGCCATCCGCACGCCCTTCGGCCGTTACGGCGGCGCGCTGGCCAATGTCCGTACCGACGATCTCGCAGCACTGCCGATCGCAGCGATGATGCAGCGCAATCCGAACGTCGACTGGGCGGCTGTCGAAGACGTGCTCTACGGCTCCGCGAATCAGGCCGGAGAAGACAATCGCAATGTCGCGCGCATGGCCGCACTGCTCGCCGGCTTGCCGCAAGAGGTGCCGGGTTCGACGATCAACCGCCTGTGCGGATCGAGCCTCGATGCGATCGGCATGGCGGCTCGTGCGATCAAGGCGGGCGAAACGCAGCTGATGATCGCCGGCGGTGTCGAAAGCATGACCCGCGCGCCGTTCGTGATGGGCAAGGCCGACAGCGCGTTCTCGCGAGTCGCCAAGATCGAGGACACGACGATCGGCTGGCGCTTCATCAATCCGTTGTTGAAGGCCAAGTACGGCATCGACTCGATGCCGGAAACCGCCGAGAACGTCGCCGAGCAATTTGGCATCTCGCGCGCCGATCAGGATGCCTTCGCGATCCGCAGCCAGCAGCGCTGGGCTGCCGCGCATGCCGCCGGTTTCTTCGCGAATGAGCTGGTGCCAGTCGCCATCCCGCAAAAGAAGGGCGAGGCACTGCAGTTCGCTGCGGACGAACACCCGCGCCCGGATACCACGCTGGCGATGCTCGCCAAGCTGAAAGGTGTCGTGAAGCCGGATGGCAGCGTCACCGCGGGCAACGCATCAGGCGTCAACGACGGTGCCTGCGCCGTGCTGCTGGCGTCCGAAGCTGCCGCCGGACGCTACGGCCTCAAGCCGCGCGCCCGAGTGCTGGCGATGGCCACGGTGGGCCTGGCGCCACGGATCATGGGTTTCGGCCCTGCACCGGCGACCAGGAAAGTGCTGGCACTGGCTGGACTGAAGCTGTCGCAGATCGACGTCATCGAACTCAACGAAGCGTTCGCGGCGCAGGGCCTGGCCGTGACCCGCGATCTTGGCCTCGCTGACGATGCCGCTCACGTCAACGCCAATGGCGGCGCGATCGCCATCGGCCATCCGCTGGGCGCTTCAGGTGCGCGTCTGGTGACCACCGCGCTGAACCAGCTCGAACGTACGGGCGGCCGCTATGCGCTGTGCACGATGTGCATCGGCGTCGGCCAGGGCATCGCCATGGTCATCGAGCGGGTCTGAGCGCCGGCCCGGAGCATCTAGGGCGCGTCTAGGACTTGCGCTCGAACACCAGCAAGGTCGAGGTCGCCGAGGCGTAGAGGCGGCCGGCTTCGTCGGTGATCCGCGCTTCGGCAAAGGCCACACGCTTGCCGATCGAAACCACCTTGCCCTCGGCGCGCACCAGACCGGTGCTGGCGCTCAGCGCGCGGTGATAGGCGATCTTCAGTTCCAGCGTCGTGTAGCCCTGCTCGCTGCTCAGCGCGGAATGCACCGCACAGCCACAGGCCGAGTCCAGCAACGTGGCCGCGTAGCCGCCATGCACGGAACCGATCGGGTTGTAGGCGTGCGCACCCGGTGTCGCCGCAAACACTGCACGGCCTTCCGAAACTTCGACCAGCGAGAACTTCAGCGTCTCGCCGATGGCCGGTTGCTGACCGCTCGCAAGCCAGCCTCGCAACTGTTCCAGGCCGTTTGCAGCGCCGGGTTGTTCCAGCAGATTCATGTCGCTCTCCAATATCGAGGTTGAGTCCTGCGTTTGTCCTACTCGCTGCGCTAGGCCGTAGCGCGCAGGCGCCGCGTCCGGAAGGTGCCCCAGCCGCTTTTCGTCACTGCTTTGAGGAAGGCCCACAGTCCGCTTTCGCCGGGACGTGGCTCGCCGCCGTCGGCAATGCGGCGGAGCTGGAGCGTGTACCAGAAGATTTCCATGACACCCATGCGGTCGATCGCCGGGATACCGCTCTTGATCGGCTGCACCTGCTGGGGGCTGTCCTGTCCTCGCAGCAAGGCCGCCGGAGCATCGGGATCGATGGCCAGCAGCCGCGCGAGGCCGATCACATCGAGGGCACCGGAACGCAGCGCGGCGTTCATGCCGGCGGCACTGCGGAAACCGCCGGTGACCATCAAGGGCACTTTCAGCGAGGCGCGCACCTTCTCGGCGAAGTCGAGAAAGTAGGCTTCACGCGCTGCGGTGGAGGCCTTCATTGCCTGAGGAAGCGCGCCCGACATCGCTGGGTCTTCGTAGGTGCCGCCGGAGATTTCGATCAGATCGATGCCGGCGTCGACGAGCGCCTGCATTGTCGCCAGCGACTCATCCTCGGTGAAGCCGCCGCGCTGGAAATCGGCGGAATTGAGCTTGATCCCGACCGGGAACTCAGGCCCGACCTGCCGTCTTACTTCGGCATAGACGGCGAGCACGAAACGGCGCCGCTTTTCCGGGCTGCCGCCCCATTGATCGTCGCGCCGGTTGTGGTGCGGCGACAGAAACTGGCCGACCAGATAACCGTGTGCGCCGTGGATCTGCACGCCGCTGAAACCGGCCTTCTTGCAGATCGCCGCGCTGCGTCCGAAGCGCTGGACGATGTCCTCGATCTCGGTCTGGGTGGCCTCGCGAGGGGTCTCGAACAGCGGCTGCATGTCCTTTCGGAACGGCACGGCCGATGGGGCAAGCGTGCTGACGTTGAGCCCCTTGGTCGCCTGCTTGCCGGGATGGTTGAGCTGCACCCATATCGCAGCGCCATGATCGGTCGCAGCGCTCGCCCATTGCCGCAGCACCGTCAGGTCCGCTTCGTCCTCGATCACAACGTTGCCGGGCTCGCCCAGCGCTCGGCGATCGATCATCACATTGCCGGTGAGGAGCAGGCCGATGCCGGATGCTGCCCAGCGCCGATACAGCTCGACGAGCTTCGGCGTGGGCCGATTGCCGTAAGTCGCCAGGGCTTCGCTCATCGACGCCTTGGCAAGGCGGTTGCGCAGGGCACTGCCGTTGGGTAACCGCAGGGGTTGAGTCAGCAGGTTTGATTGCTGGGAAGACGAATCGGCCATGCTTGGTGCTCGTGATGATTGGGTAATGACTTGACGGCAGCCTAAGCCCGAGCGGGCACTGTTTGCGCGTCGAGCCGGAAATCCTTGCGAATGCCAGCGTCGACCAGACCTGCCGGCGCAAATCTGCGCAGGAATCGCAGCCGGCCGGCGAGGCTGCCGGCGGTATAGCGCAGCTTGGGATGGGCCGCGCTGGCGGCCAGCAAAACCACCTCGGCCACCACGGCCGGGTCATCGCCCTTGGCGATGGCGTCCACCATCAGCTGATTCATGCCAGCACGGTTGCCTTGGTACTCGTCCAGCATCGTGTCGGGTTCCATCAGGTTGGCATCGAACGCCGTCCTGGTGAACGCCGGCTCGATGACTGAAACGCGGATGCCCCGGGTGCGCAGTTCGTGGTCGAGCGATTCCGAATAGCCTTCGACGGCATGCTTGGTTGCCGAGTAAAGCGCGCCGTAGGGCATCGGCAGCAAGCCCAGGATCGAACCGATGTTGACGATGCGACCACCACCCTGCTTGCGCATCTGGGGCAGGACGGCGCGGGTCATCCTGACGATGCCGAAGAAGTTGGTTTCGAAGATCGCATGCGCCTGCTCGATCGAGCTTTCTTCCGCGCCGGCCGGGGCGACGCCGAAGCCGGCGTTGTTGACCAGCAGATCGATGCGGCCTTCCCGCCGTAGCAGTTCGTTGACGGCGGCGGCAACCGATTCATCGCGGGTCACGTCGAGGGCCAGCATCTCGAACGATGACGGGTCTTGTTGCTCGCCGCGCCGGCTGGTGCCATAGACCTTGTAGCCCGCCTGGGCGAGCCGCTCTGCTGTCGCCTTGCCGATGCCGGATGAGGCGCCGGTGACGAGTGCGATGGATTTCTTGATGGTCATGGCAATGCCTTCCTGTGAGCAGTGATGTGCGATGCACTGATAGCGAGCGAAAAATTTATGATGATCGTCATATTCATTCTCAGCTTGAAAGCCGACACGGCTGATGTCGTGCTCAAGGAGCGGTTGGAGCGAAGTGCTTCAAGGTCGAGGCCAGCAGCGCGTCGGCAAGCTTGGGGTCGTCGACGGCGCGTGCCAGCAGCAAGGTTCCGACCATCGAGGACACGATGACCAGCGCACGCTCATGTGCCGCCGGCTGCCCCCAGTCGGGCAACTGGCGGGCAACGACGTCGATCATTTCCTTGATCCGCCGAGTGGTCGCGCGTCTTACTTCTGGTGCCTGGCGAGGCATCTCCGAACCCAGTGCGACGACTGGGCAGCCTTTCTCCACAGCGTTGAGATGCTCTTGCGAGAGATAGGCAGACATCATCCGCAGCAAGGCCTGCTCCGGTGGGGCATTGGCGGCTGTGCGCGCCGATGCCGCGACGGCATCGGCGCCGGCACGGTCCGCCGCTTCGGCAAGCATCGCTTCGCGCGAGGAAAAGTGGGCATAGAAGCCGCCGTGGGTCAGCCCGGCCTGTTTCATGATGTCGGCAACGCTGGTGCCGTCGTAGCCGCTGCGCCGGATGGCGCGTGCGGCGGCATCGACGATGCGCTCATGCGTGGCCTCCTTCGATCGGGCGTTGGGCTTTTTCATATGATGGTCATCATAATAAATCCCGCGCAAAAAACAAGGCATACGACGATGCCGTTCCATATGCTTGTTCTGCGGCCGGATAAGGATCGCCCTCGAAGCTGCCATCCAGCAGCGCTGGCCCACTCAGCCTTTCATGCCGATGTCCTGCCAGCCGGCGGACAGCGAGGCCGATGCGCTGGGCCTGGCATCCATCCGCGCCAGCCAGGTGCTGATGTTGGTCAGCGCGGGGTCGATCACCAGGCCGGTCGACAGGCAGAAGTCGAGACAGCAGAACAGCGCCAAATCAGCGACCGTGAGCCGCTCTCCGCAAACATAGGTCTGTCCTTCGAGCATCGAATCGAGCAGCGCAACGCCGTCGAGGCCTTTGGCACGCAGTCCATCGGCAGCTTCCGGGACACAGCGGAAGCGGTGCTCGAACAAGGCCAGTCCGGGGCCGAAGCGGAAGGCGTTGTAGAGGTATTCGGTGGCCTGCAGTTCGACGCGGCGCAGGTTCATCCGGGTCTCGGCGCGCTCCCAGGCGTTGCTGCCGATCAGGGCCGGTGCAGGATGCAGTTCTTCGAGGAACTCGCAGATCGCGCCGGTCTCCGACAGCACATGGCCATCGTCGAGTTCGAGGCAGGGAATGCCGCCGGCCGGATTCTTCTTGCGGTAAGCCTCCTGACGATTCTCGGCGCCGAACAGATCGACACTTTCGAACCGGATCGACAGGCCCTTCTCGGCAATGAACATCCGCACCATGCGCGGATTCGGGCCGAATGACTGCAGTAGCTTCATGACGGTGTTCTCCTCGTTCGCGACGGATGGACCCGCTTCAGTGCGGCTTGCTCAGTGCTTGCCCAGTGCCTGTAAATAAGGCTCGATGTCCGGTGCAATCGCTTCCATCGCGCGCAAGCGCTCAAAGTGAGCGAAGGTCTCGGGAAACTCCGCTCGGCTGGCTGCGGACAGCATCGGCCGCAGGTCCAGCCGCTGCAGCAGCTCGACGTGGGCGATCTCGTTGTGGAACAGGGTCAGTTCGGCGATGAAGCAGATGTCGGCAAGCGTCAGGCGATCGCCGACCAGAAATCGCGCTTGCCCCTGCAGCGCGCGCTCGATGCCGCCCATGTAGCTTGCGAACGCCTGCGCGGCGCTGCGATGGACTTCGGGTGCAATCGAACCCGACCACAGCGCCAGCACATAGATCTGCGTATCGCGGGCGAACAGCAGGCTGGCGTCCAGGAAGCTGTCGATCCGCGAAGCGCTGTAAGGATCGTCGCCGTAGAGCCGGGCTTTATCATCACCGAGGCGAGCGACGGCCCGCATGATGCTGTTCGATTCGAAGATGCCGACCTTGCCATCCGGGCTGAACGCGGCAGGCACGGTGCCGAACGGATGCGCTTCAAGAAAGGCTTCAGTCTTGTACAGCGTGCTGGTGAAGCCTTTCTTCGCAGTGCGCAGCAGATGCTCCAGCGATGCCCGCTCGGCCTCCGACATCGCGTGGGCATCGAAATCCCAGAGCCAGTGCTTCAGCTCGGGCACCGACGCGCCACGAACATCGAGGGTCACGCCGCACAGCCGCGCGGCAATCGTCGCTTTCGCGATCCTGGGATTCGGAAGGTAGGAAAAAATGCGCAATGCGCTCATCGGAAGCTCTCGATATTCGTGGTTCGATCAGCGGACCCAGACTCAGACTCAGGCGCCTGCGAAGCGTTTCGCTGCACTGGCAACGCGGAGCCCCAGTTTCTGGGCGGTCAGCAGATCGCTTTCTGGTGGCGCCAGTTCCGGTGGCTGATCGAAGTTGGCCTGCGCCATTGCGCCCAGCCAGCTGCCGAGCCGGTTGATGTCGTTGACTGAACCGGTGCTGACATTGTTGCCGGGCATCAGGCCCGTGCTGATCCAGAACATGCCGTGCTGCGCGGCGAAGATCGCCAGCGAGACCAGGGTGTTGAGCTTGTCGCCGCTCTGGCTCGACGAGGTCGTGAAGCCGGCGGCGACCTTGTCCGCCCATTCCTGCTTCATCCAGCGCGAGGAGCTGTCTTCCATGAACTTCTTGAATACTGCCGATGGCCCGCCCATGTAGGTCGGGCAGCCGAAGATCATGCCGGCGCTGCTGCCCAGTTCATCCCAGGGAATGTCCTTGGCGACATCGACGAGCAGCGCCTTGGCGAAGCCCGATTGCTCGACACCTTCGGCAACCGCAAGTGCCTGACGGGCGGTGTGTCCGTAGCCGCTGTGGAACACGACTGCAATGTGCATGGCGAATCTCCTCGATGGACATCTGATGACCTGGACGATGCCGGCTCTGACTTATACCGATCGGTACAGATACGCTATACCGTGTGGTACAGTTGGTCAACACAAGGAAACATTTGCCGGAATCTCCCCTCATGGCCAGAAAGATCGAACGCGAAGAAGCGCTGGACCGCGCGCTGACCCTGTTCTGGGATCACGGCTACCGCGGCACCTCGATGGACATGCTGACCAGCACGCTCGGTGTCGAGAAGCCCAGCGTCTACGCGAGCTTTGGCAGCAAGCAGAAGCTCTATCTGGAAACACTGCTCCAGTACCGGCAGCTGGTACTCGACAGCGTGCAAGGCATGCTGGATGAAGCGCCGGATGCCCGTGCCGGGCTCGACAGCACCATCCGCAAGCTGATGGCGCGCGGTGGGCGTACCGAACGCAAGGGCTGCTTCGCGACCAACTCGGCACTCGAACTGGGCGATGAAGATCCCGAGGCGCAGGCCATCGTTCGCGACACCTTCGCGGCGCTGACCACGGTATTCCGCAAGACCATCCAGCGCGGTCAGGCGGAAGGCACGGTGCGCAGCGACTGGAGCGCCGACGTGCTGGCGCAATACCTCGTCAACGGCATCGAAGGCGCGCGGATCATGGAGCGCACCAAGGCCAGCAACCGCGCGATGGATCAGGTCGCGGCCTTGACCCTGAGCATCCTCGATCCACCGAACCAAACCTCGCGCGGCTGACGCGCGGCAGCCACACGGAGTAGCGCATGAGCAAACCAGTCGCCCTGATCACCGGCGTGGGCCCCGGCACCGGCGCGGCACTGAGCCGCCGCTTCTCGAAAGGCGGTTATCGCGTCGCCATGCTGGCGCGCGATGAAGCCCGATTGAAGCTGCTGGAAAGCGAAATCGAGGACAGCAAGGGCTTCGTCTGCGATGTCACCGACGGTGCCCAGATCGACGCGACCCTGGCGGCCGTCCGGCAGACCTTCGGTGATCCCTCGGTGTTCATCCACAACGCCGTCGGCGGCACCTTCGGCAACTTCCTGGATATCGATCCGGCCGAGCTGGAACGCAACTTCCAGATCAACACCATGGCGCTGCTGCATCTCGCGCGGCGTCTGGCACCGCCGATGATCGCGGCGGGGCAGGGCGTGATCCTGGCCACCGGCAACACCTCCGCATTTCGCGGCAAGGCGAACTTCGCCGGCTTCGCGCCGAGCAAGGCGGCGCAACGCGTGCTCGCCGAAGCCATCGCCCGAGAAGTGGGACCGAAGGGCGTGCACGTGGCCTATCTGACCATCGATGCAGTCATCGATCTGGCCTGGACGCGCAAGGCCTTTCCCGGTCGCCCGGACGACTTCTTCATCAAGCCGGCAGCGATCGCCGAAGAGGCCTGGCATCTGGCCCATCAGGACCGTTCGGCCTGGACCTTCAATGCCGAGATCAGGCCGTTCTGCGAAACCTGGTAACGCCGCTCATCCCGCTGTCTGAGCGCAGCGGGATGAGTCGGCGTGTCTCTGCGACTCAGGCTTTGATGAAGGCCAGCAGATCGGCATTGAGCTGATCAGCATGGGTAGTTGCCAGACCGTGCGGCGCGCCGGCGTAGATCTTCAGCATCGCGTTCCTGACGATCTTCGAGGACAGCAGCGCCGCAGTGCCGATCGGCACGATCTGATCGTCGTCACCGTGGACGATCAGGGTCGGCACGTCGATCTTCTTCAGGTCCTCGGTGTAATCCACTTCCGAGAACTGCTTGATGCAGTCGTACTGACCCTTGAGGCCGCCGAGCATGCCCTGCAGCCAGAACGAGTCGCGAACGCCTTCGGAAACGGTGGCACCCGGCCGGTTGTAGCCGTAGAACGGCATCACAAGATCCTTGTAGAACTGCGCGCGGTTGTCGATCACGCCCTTGCGGATGTCGTCGAACACCTGCATCGGCACGCCATCGGGATTGCCGGCGGTCCTCAGCATCAGCGGCGGCACGGCACCGACCAGCACCGCCTTGGCGACCCGGCCTGTGCCATGGCGGCCGATGGTGTGCGCCACTTCGCCACCGCCGGTGGAGTGACCGATCATCACCGCGTCCTTGAGATCAAGCGCGGCCATCAGCGCGGCGAGATCGTCGGCGTAGGTGTCCATGTCGTTGCCGGTCCAGGTCTGATCGGAACGGCCGTGGCTGCGCCGGTCATGGGCGATCACCCGGTAGCCGTGCTCGCCGAGGAACAGCATCTGTGCGTCCCAGGCATCGGCGGACAGTGGCCAGCCGTGGCTGAAGATCACCGGCTGGCCGCTGCCCCAGTCCTTGTAGAAGATGTTGGTGCCGTCTTGGGTCTTGATGAAGCTCATGCGCTGTCTCCTGTACCGCGTGGGATGGAAATAAGCTGCAGCCGAACTCCGCGAATGTTGCCAATCCGGCTGCGAAAGCGATTGATCAAGCGTGCTGACCTCACCAGGTGAAGGTCGCCCAGCTGCCGAGAAAGTCGACATCGTTGCCATTCGCCGCGCGCACGTAATCGCTGGCGAACAGATGCACGTAGGAGGCCGTCCACACCCAGTGCCGGCCGGCTTTCCAGCTCAGTGCCGCTTCGGCGGTGTTGCCGATGTAGCGCGAGGCGCCAGGCACCGGCCGCAGTTCGATGTTGCCGGCCGGGCCGTAGACACCATCGTTGACACTGGCTCGCCAGAGCAGATCGACAGCGAGGGTCGCGGTCAGCGATCGCGTCGGCACCAGCTGCAGCGAGGGATGCAGATCGGCGATGTTGGTCGGGCGGATGATGCTGGCGTCGTTGAAGTAACCGGACTTGAAGTACAGCGGATTGAAGCCGCCGTAATGGCCATCCGGCCCCTTGGAGTCACCGCTGGCGTAGTCGGCCTTGAGCCCGAGGCGCGGCTTCCAGGGCAGCGAGCGGAAGCTGTAGCCGGTGTCGGTGGCAATCGTCCAGGCGCGGATGTCGCGGTTGCCGAAGCTGCCGAACTGCACGATCGGTTCCCAGTCATAGCTCCAGCCGCCAGCAGTTCCTGAGAGCCGCGTGCCGATGCTGTGGCGATCCTCGGCGGCGCTGCCGCGGATGTAGCGCCGGCTGTCGTAATGGGCGCCGAGGTAGTACAGGTCGATGGTCGCCGGCAAGCTCAGGCGCGTCGGCATCGAGCTGTAGACGCCCCACAAGCTCTGACCGTCGTTCTCGCCATCGAACTGATGTCGGGACTCCTGTCCCGGCCGGACCAGGAAGGCATAGAGCCGCGCCGTGCCCTGTGCGGCGATGATCTGCACGCCATCGAACTTGTACGGCACGTTCGGCGCCGCACGTGTCGCGATCAGCCGCGCCGAGCCGTAATTCATGCTGAAGCGGCCGGCGCGGGCGATCACTTTCGGCCCGTTCGGCGATGGATCGCCCAAGGTGTAATCGACAAAGGCCTGCTGCAGATCGAGCGGGTTCTGGTTGATCGGCGAGGCACTGTCGCGATCGCCGAACTGCAGCGCCGACAGGCCCTGGACGAAGAAGCGCAGCCGCTCGTTGACGTGCAGATCGGCATGCAGCGCGACTCGCTGCAACAGATAGGACAGATCGTCTGGTTCGCCGCTGGTGCCGAAGCCAGCGTTGTCGAACTGCTCGTAGCGTTCGCGCAGTTCGCCGCCGAAGCTCAGGTAACTGTGAGGATCACTGGCGTCCAGCGCGATGTACTTCGCCGGGTCGAAGAAATCGCTGCGCTGGAGGGGATCGGCGAGGCGGTCGTAACGCTCGTTGAAGCGCAGCAAGGTGTACGGCGGTGGATGCGGATCCGGTGCCGCGGCGTTGGTGTATTCCGACAGCACCGAGGTCGCCGGATCGACTTTCGGCTGCTCCGCCGCTGCCAGCCCGAAGGCCGGCAGGGCGAGGGCGATGAGGCTCAGCGAGCGGGCGTGCATGGCGTGTTTGCCGCAGGTGATTGCAGCGCGATCAAGGCGATCAGCCCGAAGCCACCGACCAGGCCGGCATGTTCGAGAAAGGCGTTGAGATTGTGGAAGCGCTCCATGCCACTCATCGTCCAGAACGGATGGCCGATGACGGTGGCAATCACCGTGAAACCCGCGAGCGCCGCCGCGCCGAGTGCGGCCATGCGGCCTTTCGCAAACAGTACCAGCGCCGAGCCACCGAGCTGCACCGCGATCGTCGCTGCGGCGAACAGCGCCGCTGGCTGCAGGCCGAAGTGCTGCTGCTCGGCGATCGCCGCCGGAAAGTCGATCAGCTTGGCGAGGCCGCTGTAGACGTAAGCCAGACACAGCCCGGCGCGGGCCAGCCAGAAGGCGGCGTTCATGAGCGCACTTCCGGAGCAAGAGCCAAACGGGAGACCAGAACGATCGCCAGCATCGGCAGCAGCAGGCAGACGATGCCGACCTGCATCAGCAGCACCGCACCGGCCGCGGCACCGACCGCGAAGGCGAGCACCGGCGGCCACATCTTGCTGATCCGCGCCTGGGTCACGGCGCGGTTATCGGCATTCGAGCCACGCAGCAGATCGACGCTGTCGATGACCACCTGGGTAACGTTGCCGGTCATCACCGTGGTCGGCGACAGGCTGGTGAAGATCAGCCGCGAGGCCGCGTTCTGCACGCCCATCGCGGCAACGCCGAGCAGGCCTGCGATCACCGCGCCCGGGGCATCGGCGTGGATGATCGGCGCTGCCAGCAGTGCTGCGACGAGGAAGCCGCCGAGCAGCACGATCTGCGCCCACAGCACCGGGGTCAGCGAACGTCGTTGCCGTCGCTCCCGTCGGCGCACGAAAGCCGTGGTCATCGCCACCGCGGCGATGAACACCGGCAGCGCCAGCAGCTTGGCGAGCACGCCGGCGTGTGCGGGCTGCACCAGGGACGCGCCGATCAGCACGAAGTTGCCGGTGACGTGGGCGGTGAACAGGCCGAACAGCGCGATGAAGCCGACGGTATCGACATAGCCGGCGACAAAGCTCAGCAACGGCGCCACGGCGCCCGGACGGGCAATAGGAGTGTTGTCAGTCATGATCAGAACGCCCAGCAGGAGCAACCGAGCGCGCCCCAGAAGCCATTCTGGTCGTCGGTCGCGGAGGTGACGGCACGGCCATGGGCATGGCCGTGGACATTGCAGCTGGTGGCACAGGCGCAGCTGGCCTGCGCCATCGCGTGCGCCGCTTCGCGGTCCGGCTTGTAGTACTTGCTGCCGAAGTTGACTGGCGACCAGTCCGGCATCGCGGGCGGCAAGGCCGGCGCCAGCGGCTTGAACTCGTCATCGCCATAAACCGGCTTGCCGCCGACCACGGTCAGCACCGAGACCAGGTTGCGGATCTGGTCTTCCGGCACGCTGAAGTAATCGGCCGACAGCAGCGCGAAATCGGCGAGCTGGCCGATCTTGATCTGACCCTTGGCACCTTCCTCGTTCGAGAACCAGGCGTTGGCCTTGGTGTACATCGTCAGCGCCGTTTCGCGATCGACGAGATTGGCCGGCGGATACATGCGCGTGCCACCGACGGTCTTGCCGGTCGACAGCCACCACAGCGCGTTCCAGGGATCGTAGCTGGCAACGCGGGTGGCATCGGTGCCGGCGCCGACGTGGACGCCCATCTCCAGCATCCGCTTGTACGGCGGCGTGCGTTCGACGGCTTTCGCGCCATAGCGCTCGATGAAGTACTCGCCCTGATAGGACATCCGATGCTGGATGGCGATGCCGCCGCCGAGCCTGGCGATGCGCTCGATGTTGCGATCGCTGACCGTTTCGGCGTGATCGAAGAACCAGTGCAGGCCGTCGAAGGGAATCTCAAGGTTGACCTTCTCGAACACGCTCAGCGCGCGGGCTATCGATTCGTCGTAGGTGGCATGCAGGCGGAACGGCCAGCGGTTGCTGACCAGCACGCGGACTACCGCTTCAAGCTCGTTCTCCATGCCGGCCGGCAGTTCCGGGCGCGGCTGGCGGAAGTCTTCGAAATCGGCCGCCGAGAACACCAGCATTTCGCCAGCGCCGTTGTGGCGATACATCGCATCGCCCTGGCCGGGCTTCACCAGCTTCGCCCAGTTTTTGAAGTCGGAAACTTCTTCCTTCGGCTTCTGGGTGAACAGGTTGTAGGCGATGCGCAGAGTCAGTTCGCCGGAGGCGTGCAGGTCTTCGATGACCTGGTAATCGTCCGGGTAATTCTGGAAGCCACCGCCGGCATCGACGACGCTGGTCACGCCGAGGCGATTCATCTCGCGCATGAAATGGCGTGTGGAATTGCGCTGGTACTCGATCGGCAGCTTCGGCCCTTTGGCCAGTGCCGAGTACAGCAGCAGCGCGTTCGGCTCGGCGAGCAGCAGGCCGGTGGGCTCGCCACGGCTGTCCTTGACGATCCAGCCGCCGGGCGGATTCGGCGTGTCGCGGGTGTAGCCGACGGCGCGCAGCGCGGCAGCGTTGAGCAGGGCGCGATCGTAGAGATGGAGGATGAACACCGGTGTGTCCGGTGCGGCGGCATTCAGCTCGTCGATGGTCGGCAGACGTTTCTCGGCGAACTGCCATTCGGTGAAGCCGCCGACCACGCGAATCCACTGCGGCGCCGGCGTGCGGGCGACTTGATCGCGCAGCTTGCGCATCGCATCGGCCAGCGAAGGCACGCCATCCCAACGCAGTTCGAGGTTGTAGTTGAGGCCGCCACGGATGACGTGGATGTGCGAGTCGATCAGGCCGGGAATCAGGCGACGCTTGGCGGCATCGATGATCTGCGTGCCGGTGCCGGCGAGCTTCATCACTTCGTCTTCACTGCCAACGGCAATGAAGCGGCCATCGGCAATCGCCAGGGCATTGGCCTGCGGGTTCTGCCGGTCCAGGGTGGTGATCTGGGCGTTGCGGATGATCAGGCTGGGGGTGTCGTTCATGCGGGAATCTCCAGACTTCGACTGTGCGGTGGCAGCGCCGAGCCAGGCGCTGGCGGCGAGTCCGGCGACGCCCTGCAGGGCGCGGCGGCGATCGTGATCGGTAGGATTCATGTGGTGCTAGCCGGCTAGTTGCCGCGAACGCGGTTCGGCCTCTTTCCGCGCCGCCGGCAGCGCGCCGAAGACGTGCTCGCCGCATTGCGTCCTCACCCAGCTCACCGTCACCGGCTCTTTGGCAACGAACACGCGCTTGACCAGCGGCACCGCCTGTTCGCCGAGCAGGATGCCCATCAGCCCGAGCAGGGCGATCACCGGCGGCGCCGGCGAGCGCACGTTCAGCAGCGCGTAGATCGCGCCGACCAGCAGGCCAGCGGCGAGCGACAGCAGATACATCTTCATGGCGGCGTCTCCAGAATTGTGGGTGCAGCATCAGGCCTCGGACGATCGAGCCAGCCTCTGGCCGATCGTCCGAGGCTGCCGGGTTCAGCCGTGCGCGGCAGACGCCGGGACGTACGGCGAGATGACCGACGGCGGCGCGCCATGAACCATCGTGTAGGCGTATTCGACGCCGGCACCATAAGCACCGCAATGGGTCTTGACGATGTCCATCACCGCGTCATAGGTATCGCGCTGCGCCCAGTCGCGCTGCCATTCGAGCAGGGTCGACAGTGCGGTGACCGGCTTGGCACCGGCCTGGTAGACGCGCTTCATGGCGTTGTCGTGGGCCAGCAGGCTGACATCGCCGCAGCAATCTTCGGCGACATAGACCTCGTAGCCATCGTGGATCGCCTGCACGGTCGGCAGGGCGACGCAGGTTTCCGTCCACAGGCCGGTCAGCACGATCTTCTTGCGGCCGGTCTTCTCGATCGCGGCGACGAAGTTGGCGTCGTCCCAGGAGTTCATCGAAGTGCGCTCGATCGGCTCGACGCCCGGCATCGCCGCCAGCAGCTGCGGCCAGGTGTTGCCGCTGAACGATTTGCTTTCGACGGTCGACAGCACCACCGGAATGCCGAACACCTTGGCCGCCTTGGCCAGAAGAACGTTGTTGTTGATGATCGTCTGGCGATCGTGGCTGGCGACGCCGAACAGCATCTGCGGCTGCAGGTCGATCATCGCCAGCACGCAGTTGTCCGGCGTCAGCAGGCCCTTTTCGGAGCGCTTGGCGAGTTTGTTGGTTTGCGACATGGTGGTTTCCCCTTTGCGTTGTGTGTGAGGTACTGCGTCGGCAATGTCCGGCCCGGCCCTGTTCGAGCCGGGCCGGGCGTTTGAATCAGGAGCTGCGCTGCGCGCCGGGCAGATCGAAGACCAGCACTTCGGCATCGCTGCCCTCGCTGAGGCTCAGTTCGCCCAGCGCTTCGATCTTCAGCGCGTCACCGGCGGCGAGCTTCACGCCGTTGGCGGTGATCGCACCGCGAGCCAGATGCACGTAAGCGCGGCGGCCGGCGGCCAGGCTAAGGGACGCGGTCTCGGCGCCATCGAACAGGCCGGCGTAGAGACGAGCGTCCTGGTGCAGCAGCACCGAACCTTCGGCCTGATCCGGCGATGCGATCAGCCGCAGGCGGCCGCGCTTTTCGGCTTCCTCGAAGCGCTTCTCTTCGTAGCTCGGCGCGATGCCCTGCTGGTTCGGCTGGATCCAGATCTGCAGGAAGTGCACCGGCTTGGCCTGCGAAGGATTGAACTCGCTGTGGCGCACGCCGGAACCGGCGCTCATCCGCTGCACGTCACCAGGGCGGATCACCGACCCGTTGCCGAGCGAATCCTTGTGCGCCAGCTCGCCGGACAGCACGTAGCTGATGATTTCCATGTCGCGATGACCATGGGTGCCGAAGCCGTTGCCCGGCTGCACACGGTCTTCGTTGATGACGCGCAGCGGGCCGAACTCGACATGCTCGGCGTCGAAGTATTCGCCGAACGAAAAGCTGTGGTGGGAGTTGAGCCAGCCATGGTCGGCGTGGCCGCGTTCGTTGCTGAGTCTGATCTGGTTCATGGCCTTGTCTCCGGTTGGTGTGGAAGCAAGATAAAACGTGGGGATCGGATAAAAAAGCTCGATTTTCGGATGCCATCAATCAACAAAATTGATAACTTGAGGCATGGCGCTCGCAAGAACCTCGCTGGAACAATGGGCCGTGCTGGCCGCGGTGATCGATCACGGCGGCTACGCGCAGGCGGCGGCGGCGCTGAACAAGAGCCAGCCGGCGGTGAGCTATGCGATCGCAAGGCTGCAGGAAGCGCTGGACGTGCCGCTGCTGGTCGTCGAAGGCCGCAAGGCGGTGCTCACCGAACACGGCCGCGTGTTGTTGCAGCGCGCCCGGCCGTTGCTGCGCGATCTCGAAACGCTGGAACTGCTGGCGGCTAAGCTCAAGCAGGGCTGGGAGCCGGAACTGCGCCTGGTGGTCGACGTGGCGTTCCCGCGTGGTTTGCTGCTGAACATCGTCGCCGAGTTGCAGCAGCTTTGTCCGAGCACCCAGATGCAGGTGTCCGATGCCGTGCTGTCCGGTGCCGAGCAGGCGATCGAGGACAGCACCGCCGATGTCGTCATCACCACCCGCGTGCCGCAGGGCTTCCTCGGCAATTTCCTGATGGATATCGGCTTCATCGCCATCGCCAGCCCGAACCATCTGCTGTTCGAGATCGAGGCGCCGCTGACCACCGAGCATCTGGCCCGCCACGTCCAGGTGGTGGTTCGTGATTCGGGCCAGAAGCATCCGCGCAACGAAGGCTGGCTCGGTGCCGACCGCCGCTGCACGGTCAGCAGCATCGAAGCCTCGCTGGCGACGGTGAAAGCCGGCCTCGGCTACGCCTGGCTGCCCGAGCATCTAGTGACGTCATCGCTGCGCGACGGCACGGTACGGCCTTTGCCGTTGGCGGTCGGTGGCCATCGCAACATGGAGCTGTATCTGGTGCTGGTTCGCCCGGAACTGGCCGGGCCGGCGGCGCGATCGGCGGCGGAGTGTTTCCAGCGCCATGTGCCGATGGTGAAGCAGTAGCGTCCCAGCACTGCCACGGGATTGAGAAGACCCGGTGTTCGGTAGCAAGCTGCCGCGTTGCGCTCTTGCTGTTCCCATTCACCTACCAGGAATTCCATCCATGGAAATCACCCTCGTCTCCCTGAAGGACGCCCGGACCATCATCGCCGCCGCCGAAAAGAAAGCGAAGGCCATCGGCCAGCCGATGAACATCGCGGTGGTCGACGCCGGCGGCAATCTCATCGCCCATGCGCGCATGGACGGCGCCTGGATCGGCAGCGTCGACATCTCGATCAACAAGGCTTTCACCGCGCGTGCCTTCAATCTCGCGACCAAGGATCTGGCCGACAACTCGCAGCCGGGCCAGCAGTTCTTCGGCATCCACGGTTCGAATCACGGCCGCATCATGATTTTCGCCGGCGGCATTCCGCTGAAGAAGAACGGCCACGTGGTCGGCGCCGTCGGTGTCAGCGGCGGCTCGGGCGAGCAGGATCAGTCGGTTGCCGAAGTGGGTGTCGCAGCGTTCGGCTGAAGCAAGCGGATCAGCGAACCGCGTCCACGCCGCGGCGCCGGAAATCACCGGCCGACATGCCGTAGCGCTTCTGGAAGACGCGGCAGAAGTTGGACAGGTCGTTGAAGCCCCAGCGGTAGGCGATCTCGGAAATCGACGCCTGCCCCTGGGCTGCGTCGGCCAGATCACGCGCGCAGCGTTCCAGGCGGCCCTCCTGCACCCGCTGCGAGAACGACTGCCCCTGGTCCTCGAACAGCTTGTGCAGGTAGCGCGGCGAGATCCCGAAACGGCCGGCCACCATGTTCACGCACAGCTCCGGATTGGCGATGTTCGTCGCCACGTAGGCGGCAATCGAATCGCGGAAGCTTTCCCGGACGGCATGCTTGCCGTGCTCTCGGGTCTCCGTGGTGGCGCCCAAGGCAATCGACAGCAGATTCGCCAGCGTGTCGACCAGCGACAGTTGCGCGGCCTGCGGAATCGCTTCCGAGCAGTGCAGCAGCGAGCGCATGAACGAACCGGCGACGGTGCCGAGTGCGCCGTCGTCATGCAGGCGCACGGCAGTCGCTGCGCGCGGCGCCTTCAGACGCGGCATCAGCAAATGCCGCGGCATGCGGATGCACAGGATTCGCCAGTTCTCGAATACCAGATCGTAGGTTCGCGTGGTGTCGACGATGTAGAAATCGCCCGGCCGCATCAGCGTCTCGCGGCCGTCCTGCTTGACGATGCAGCTGCCTTCCAGCTGCATGTTGGCGAAGAAATACTCGCTGGGATTGCGGCGGATTTCGCGCTCGCTGCGGAACACCGTCTGGGCTCTGGATCGGACGTCGGACACGGTGACGTCGAGCAGGTCCTTGATCGCCACCGTGCTTTCGAACGAGCCGACCGATTCGGCAACCGGATCCAGCGCGGTAAAGGCTTCGCACAGCACCTCGCGCCAGTACGGGTACTGCTGCGCCGGCGGCCGGTCCTCGGTGGTCCAGGTTCGCATCGTTGCCCTCGCTATCGGTCCATCGCCCGCCGATCATACGTGCCGATCCTCCGCATGATCTTTGCCAGTTGCGTGCGCAATCCGCCAACTGCGCATTCGGCATCCGCCAAGCCAGCATCTTCTGCGGCGTTCAATCTAAGGGCTTCGCTGCACACCCGATCGAGGACGCATCACGATGGCCATCGACTTTTCCCTGAGCCCCGAACAGCAAGCCCTGCAAGCCGGCGCGCGCCAGTTCGCCGCTGCCGTGCTGAGCCAAGTCAAGGCGACGATCGCCCTGCATCCGGCGCACGAGGATCGCTTCTTCGCAACGCGGCCGTTCTACGCGCAGATGGCCCAGACCGGCTTCGTCCATGCCCTGTTTCCGAAGGCCTATGGCGGCAGCGGCATGTCGATCGTCGACTTCGCGATCGCTGCCGAGGAGCTTTGCGTGGCCGACATCAACGTGCCGTCGACCTTGCTTTCGACCGGCCTCGGCATGGAACCGATCATCGGCTACGGCAGCGAGGAGCAGAAGCGCCGCTGGATCGGCGAAATCCTCGAAGCGCCGGGTGATCGGCTGGCGGCACTGGCGTTCACCGAAGTCACCGGCGGCTCCAACTACGACTGCCCGGACCCGAGTGCCGGCGTGCAGACCTTTGCGCGCCTGGAAGGCGATCACTGGGTCATCAACGGCCAGAAGCACTACACCACCAACGGTTGCGGCTGGGACGGCAAAGGCGCCCATCTGATCTCGGTGGTCTGCCGCACTGATCCCAGCAAGCCTCCGGCGGAATCGCTGGCGGTGATCGTGGTGCCGGGCTCGACACCGGGTGTCGAAGTGGTCGGCTATCTCGATACCGTCGGCCATCGGGCGGTGGTATCGCCGCGCATCCATTTCAACAACGTCCGGGTGCCGGCCGGCAACATCCTCGGCAAGCCGGGCGACGGCATCGCGATCTGCCAGTACGCGTTCTCGTGGACCGCAGCGCTGATCGGCGCCGCCTGCACCGGCGTCATGCGCGCGGCCTTCGACATCGCCTTCGAGTTCGCGAAGCACGACAAGCGCTCCGGCAACGTGCCGGTGATCGAGCACCAGAACGTCGGCTACATGCTGGCCGACATCAAGATGCGCATCGAAGCCGCGCGCTACCTGACCTGGAAGGCCTGCCACCAGCTGGACGTCACCGATCGCCGCAGCGACGAGCTGGCGGTGATGACCAAGGTGTACAGCTCGGAGCTCTGCGTGCAGGCGGTGTACGACGCGATGCGCCTGGTCGGCGTCGACAGCTACACCGTGCTGTCGCCGCTCTCCGGCCTGATGCAGGACGCGCTGTGCTTCCCGCTCTACGACGGCGGCAACATGGGCGTGCGTCGCCGGCAACTGCACCGCAAGTTCATGGCGGCGGATTACAACCCGATGGCTTCCGCAGAAGGGCGCTGAACGATCAACCGATGTGCTTGCGCACGAAGGCGCCCATCCGCTCGATCGCCGCGACGGCTTCATCGAGCCGGTTGGCGAAGATCTGGAACACGTGGATCTGGCCGGGCTCGATCTCCAGGGTCACATCGACGCCGGCCTGCTTGGCGCGTGTGGCGACCCGGCGGCTGTCGTCGAGCAGGGTTTCGCGTTCGCCGACCTGGATCAGTAACGGCGGCAGGCCGGTCAGGTCGCCATAGAGCGGCGAGGCCAGCGGATCGCGCAGACTGTTGCCAGCGGTGACGTAGAGATTGGCGAGCTGGCGGGTGAAGTCCTTGCCGACCATCGGATCGATCGCGGCATTGCTGAGCATGGTTTCGCCGGTGCATTCGAGATCGGCCCAGGGCGACAAGGTCACCGCACAGGCCGGCATCGGCAGGTGGTGATCGCGGATCGACAGCAGCGTGGCCAGCGCCAGACCACCGCCGGCGGAGTCGCCCGCAATCACCAGTCGGCCCGGCCGATAGCCCTGCGCCAGCAGCCAGCGCCAGCCATTGGTTGCGTCGTCCACGGCTGCCGGGAACGGATGCTCGGGCGCCAGGCGGTAGTCGAGCATGTAGACCTGCGCCTGCGCGGCACGCGACAGGAATTCGCCGAGATCACGATGCGAACGCGGCGAGCCGAACACATAGCCGCCGCCGTGTAGATAGAGGATGGCGCGATCGGCGACCGCGTTTGACGCACTGACCTTCAGGCCCGGCAGGCCGCCGATGTCGATCGCCTCGCAACGCGCGCCAACCTTGCACGGAACCTTGCCGAACACCTCGTCCCAGTCGCGGCGCATCTGCGGCAGCGGCGTGTCCGGCGACCAGGCGCCGAAGCAGGCGTGAATGTCCGCGATCACCGCGTCCAGTTGCTGAGCTGACATGGTTCGTCTCCTCGAGTTCGGTCTTGTTCGCGAGGCTGCACTTCGGCAGCTGACGGAAACCTAACCCCGGGACCGAAGGCGCCGATACGAGGCCGAGCCCTCATGCACCCGAGGGCAATCCCTCGGGGCGGCGGCCACGGCTCATGTCGTAGCATCGGGTCGTAGCATCGGGCCATAACGAGAAACACGACAACGGACGAGGAGACGAAACGATGAGCCTGGAAACCAACAAGCAACTGGTGGCCGACTTCTTTGCCCACTTCGGGCGCAAGGACGTTCAGGGCGCCCTGGACATGATGACCGCCGATGCCACCTGGTGGATCGGTGGCAAACCCGAGCTGTTTCCGCTCTGTGGCTTGAAGACCAAGGTGGAAATGGGCGCGCTGCTGAACAGCCTGGTGCCCGGCACCAAGGACGGCCTGAAGATCACCCCGAAAAGCATGATCGCCGAAGGCAGCAAGGTGGCCTGCGAAGCGGAGTCCTACGGCGTGCTCGGCAACGGCCGCACCTACAACAACGAGTACCACTTCCTGCTCGAAGTTCGCGACGGCAAGATCGCGGCGGTCAAGGAATATCTGGACACCATGCATACCGCTGACGTGTTGAAGGGCTGAGCGCGGCATGAACTCAGCCCCGCGTAACCTCGTTGCTACCGAGCTTCGCCTGCCCTGCGGCGCCGTACTCAAGAACCGCCTCGCGAAAGCGGCGATGACCGAAGGTCTGGCCGACCCGCTGAACCGGGTCAGCGACCGGCATTTCCGGCTCTACGAGCGCTGGGCGCGCAACGGCTTCGGCCTGATGCTCACCGGCAACGTGCAGGTCGATCGTCGTCAGCTGGAACGGCCGGGCAACATCGCCATCGATGACAACGGCGGCCTGGAAGCGCTGCGCAAGCTGGCGGCGATCGGCACCCGCGAGGGCGCGCATTTCTGGATGCAGATCAACCATCCGGGCCGGCAGACCTCGGCGGCGATCCATCCGCGGCCGCTGTCGCCCTCGGCGATCTCGCTGCCGGTCGCAGAGGCTGGTTGTGGCGCGGCACAGGCGATGAGCCTGGACGACATCCGCGATGTCCAGCGCCGTTTCGTGCACGTGGCCAGCGTGGCGCGCGACAGCGGCTTCACCGGCGTGCAGATCCATGCCGCGCACGGCTATCTGCTATCCAATTTTCTGAGCCCGCTGGCCAATGCCCGCACCGACGATTACGGCGGCAGCCTCGCCAACCGGGCGCGGCTGCTGCTGGAGATCGTGGCGGCGACGCGGCGCGCCGTCGGCGCCGATTTCCCGATCTCGGTGAAGCTCAATTCGGCCGATTTCCAGCGCGGCGGTTTCAGCCAGGATGAGTCGATGCAGGTGGTGCGCTGGCTGTCCGACGCCGGCCTCGATCTGCTGGAAATCTCCGGCGGCAGCTACGAGCAGATGTCGATGGTCGGCCTCGGCGAAGACGCGCCGAAGACCGGGCGCAAGGTCGCGGCCAGCACCGCGGCGCGCGAGGCCTATTTCCTCGACTTCGCGCAGCGCGTGAGGCCGCAGGTGTTGATGCCGCTGATGATCACCGGCGGCATGCGCAGCCTGAAGACGATCGACGACGCGCTGGCCTCCGGCGCCTGCGATGTCATCGGCATCGGCCGGCCGACCTGCTACGCACCGGAAGACTGTGGACCGCTGCTGCTGGGTGGACAGGGGAGCGAACTGCCGACCATCGAGCACGGGCTCGGCATGCCGCGCGATGCGCTCGGCCCCGACATGGACGACCGCGCCTTCAAGACCGTTGAATCCTTCGGCCTGCTCGGCTGGTTCTGCCTGCAGCTGATCCGTCTCGGCGATGGCCAGGAACCGGATCTGAAGCTATCGGTGTTCGATGCGCTGATGGGCTACGAGCAGAACGAAACCGAGGCGCTGGAGCGTTGGCAGCGGCCGGCCTGAAGGCTTGGGGCAGCGGCTACTCGGCGTTGGCCCGCGCGGCGAATTCAAGCGGCGACAGGTGGGTCGCTGCCTTGAACGCCACCGAGAAATGCGAGGGGCTGCTGAAGCCAAGCTCGTAGGCGATCGCCGTGACATTGCTGCGGCCTTCGCGCAACAGGGCTTTGGCTTTCTCGATGCGCCGCCGCAGGATGAAGCGATGCGGCGAGCAGCCGTAGCGTTGGGTGAATTTCTCGCAGAAGCGGGTGCGGCCCATGCCGGCGTGATCGGCCAGTTCCTGCAGGCCGATGCGGTCGCCGAGCCGCGCGTCGATCTGCGCGATCGCCGCGTCGAAATCCGGTTCGCGCGGCGCGCCGTCTACCGTTGTCTGCCATTGCGCGAGCCGGACCGGTTCGGCATTGCCATCGGCAACCACACGCACCAGATGCCAGGCCAGCGAGTTGAGCAGATGGGTGACGTAGTGCCGCGTGCTGCGCGACGACAGCGCCGGCGCGCGCATCAGGGTGCGGACGCTGGACACCACGTAATCGTCACGGATCGCGAACAGGCAGTGCGGCAGATTCAGCAGCCGGTCGCCGGCGACATCGCGGAAGATCCTCGCGGCATCGAGCGGAAAATGGGCCGTGGCGAACTCCACTTCGCCGTCGGTGAGATAGCTGATCGACTGGCCGCGCGGAATCAGCGTGATGTCGCCCGGCCTTGAGAAGCGCCGGCTCAAGCCGCCGTCGGTGAACACCCGCACGCGGCGCGCGCCGCTGAGGTGCACGGCCAGCGTCAGCTCCTGCGATTCCGAGACGTACAGTTCCTTGTCCGGCTTCACGCCCCAGCCATACAGGCTGATGCCGGTGCGCTCGGCGCTCTTGCGTTCCATCAGTGGTGTCGTCCGGCACGCCTGGCTGTAGGCGTCGACGCCGCGTATTCCGATGTCGTGGGCCATCTGTCTTCTCCTCCTGCACCAGCACCGCTTTAGGGCCTGTCATCAATTGCTTTGGTCGCTGCGTTGCAGGTCAAAAAGCCGCCGGGCGAGGCGCGAACCGCAGGCCATAGCCTACCTATGGTCAAGGTTCGCAACGAAGTCCCGGCGGTTTTTTGGCCGCAACCCGAAGGGGCGGGGCCGTTTTTCCGCATTGCCGCCTTGCTCGTCGCGCCAATGGAATAACCATTGGCCGCTCCTATCAAGTTGCACTGCGGAAAAACGACCTCCGCCGCAGCGAGCAAAGTAATTGGTGACAGGCCCTAGGCCCCGATCGTTGGACGATTCTGTTCAGGCCGCAGCGTACGAATCTGACAGTGCCGCAATCGGCGACCCGCTACAACTATCGGCGACCGCCCGAAGAGGCGATGCCCAGAAATTGAATGTGCTGGAGGAGCGATGACCGAAACAATCGGGGCAGCCGTGCTGCCCAAGACCGTGCCTGAACTGCTGGCCGCCGCACGTGCAATGGCGGGGCTGGAGGATTTTGGCGATCCATCTTTCATGAAGGCGCTCGAGGTGCTGATCGCCGGCTTCCGCGAAGAAGCGCGGTTCAGTGCGATGGGCGAGCAGCTCGCCTACGGCGGCGTGATCAACATGCTGGTCAATCGCCTGCGCTATGTGCGCGACGTGAAGGCGCACCCGGAGATCCTGGACGAGAAGATCGTCAAGCCGATCGTCGTGCTTGGCCTGCCGCGCACCGGCACCACCAAGCTGCAGCGCATCCTGTCTGCCGACCCGCAGGCGCAGGGGATGATGTACTGGAAGATGATGAATCCGGCGCCGTTCCCGGACGAGGAGCCGGGCAATCCGAAGGGCCGCATCGAAGCCGCGCAGGCCGTGGTGGCGATGCTCACCGAGCAGTTTCCGGCCTTCGTCGCGCGGCACCCGACCGAAGCGCTGCAACCGGACGAGGAAGTGCTGCTGATGCAGGGCTCCTTCGATTGCGTGGTCACCTGGCTGTTCGCGCGCTCGCCCTCGTTCTACGACCACGTCATGAACAATGACCGGCGGCCGGTGTACCAGTATCTGTTCAGCCAGATGCAGTACCTGCAATGGCAGGAAGGTGGTGCGCGAGGCCGTGGCTGGGTACTGAAATCGCCGTGCCATACCGGCTTGATCGACATCCTGCTGGAGACCTTCCCGGACGCCGTGCTGGTGCACTGCCATCGCGACGTCAACAAGCTGCTGCCCTCGATCGCCGGCCTGGTCGAAGAGATGCGCCGCATCCACAGCGATCACGTCGATCGCAAGGTGCTGGGCGACGAGATGCTCGATTACTTCGGCCGCTCGATGGACCGCTATCTGGAACTGCGCGACCAGCTGCCACCGGATCGCATCCTCGATGTCCGCTACGAGGAAGTGGTCGACAACGCGCTCGACGTGGTGCGCCGCATCTACGAACGCGCGGGCCGCGCGTTCACGCCGGAAACCGCCAACCTGATCGGTGCCTGGGAAGAACAGCGCCCGCCGCATTACCTCGGCCATTACAGCTATTCCGCCGCTGACTACGGCTACGCCAGCGACACCATCGACCGACGCTTCGCCGCCTACGGCGAGCGCTTCCGCAGCTACATCACGACAGATCGGAGCATCTCCGCATGACTGCACACACTTCCTTCGAGCATCTGAAATTCACCCAGCCGGATATCTGGCGCGCGGTGGTCAAGGCCATGGGCGAGCTGGAAGCCCTGGTCTGGAACGATCCCCGAGTGACCGACGACCTGACCCGCGCTGAAGGCTTGCGCTATCTGACCCGCCTGATCGCCGGTGCGCTGCCGATCACGATGGAGGAGTCCAACCCGAACTATCCGCGCTTCCTGCAACTGCTCAGCACGCACCTGCAATGGGGCCTGCCGTCCGCGGACTGCCACTACCAGTGGGCGCCCGTGCACGGCGACAACGTCTACCGCATCAGCGGCGATCGCGGCACCGCGAAGATGTTCGACATCGAATCTCGCCGCAACCAGTTCGCGCGGCTCGGCGAATGGACCTTGCACGCGCGACTGCCGAAGGCCGAGGTGGGGCCGAACAATCACGTCGACATCGTGCTCAGCGCCAAGCGCCCGGCCGAAGCGAAGAACTGGCTGGAACTGCCCGAAGGCCCGGGCGAGCTGATCTTCCGCCAGTACTTCTACGACTGGACCACCGAACAGGCTGCACGCCTGACCATCGTCAACGAGGGCGCTACGTACCCGCCGCCGCCGCTGACCCAGGCTGACATTCGCCGCAACGCCGCGCTGTTCTGCGACTTCCTGAGCCAGGCCACCGCGATCTTCCGCGGGTCTGTGGAAACCTATTACACGGCGCCGCCGAACACCCTGGCCTTCGATGGCATCGACTACGGCTGGCGTGCCATCCAGTACGGCAAGGGCCCGTACCAGTGCGCGCTGGACGAAGCGCTGATCCTCGAATGCCAGCTGCCGAAGACCCAGTACTGGAACGTCCAGATCGGCAGCCATTTCTGGGAAGCGCGTGACTACCATCTGCGCCAGACCTCGCTCAACGGCCATCAGGCGAGAGTCGAGGACGGTGGCATCTTCCGGGCGGTGATCTCGCACGATGATCCGGGCATTGCCAACTGGCTCGATGCCGGCGGCCATTCGTCGGGCCTGATCACCATCCGCTACTACGAGGCCGACACCCTGCCGCTGCCGACCATCCGCAAGGTCAAGCGCTCGCAACTCGATGCCCTGCTGCCGGCATCGACACCGCGCCTGTCGGCCGAAGAACGCCAGAAGATCCTGCGCGAGCGGGCCTGGTCGATGCCGCGTCTCGGCCGGGATTGATCCATGACTTCTGGAGCTGCGTCGATGAATGTCGAAAGTCTGTTTTCGCTGAAGGGCAAGGTCGCCCTGGTCACCGGCGCCGGCACCGGCATGGGCAAGCGCTTCGCCGGAACGCTGGCGGCGGCGGGTGCCAAGGTGGTCTGTGTCGCCCGCAATCAGGAGCGTCTGGAAAAGGTCGTTGCCGATCTGCGCGAGAGCGGCGCGGACGCGGTGGCGGTGGCCGGTGATGTCGGCAGCAGTGCATCGGTGGAAGCGATCTTCGACGCTGCAGAGCAGGCCTTCGGCAGAGTCAATCTGCTGGTCAACTGCGCGGCGCAAGTGGATTTCGGCTTGTTCCCGGATCTGAAGGACGAGAACTGGGAAAATCTCATCAACGTCAATCTGTCGGGAATGATGCGCACCTGCCGCAGCTTTTCCACCCGCCTGATCGCCGCCGGCGAGCCCGGCGTGATCGTCAACATCACCTCGATCATCGGCACCCAGGTGATGGCCGGCGTGCCGACCTACTGCACGCTGAAGGCTGCTGCCAACCAGCTGACCAAGTCGATGGCGCGCGACATGTTCGGCCACAACATCCGCGTCAACGCGATCGCGCCCGGCTACTTCGAAACCGAGATGGCCGGGCCTCTGTTCGATTCCGACATCGGCAAGAGCTATGTCGAACGCCATCCCCTGCAGCGCCTTGGTCAGGTCGAGGAACTGGACGGGCCGTTGTTATTGTTGGCCAGCGATGCCTCCCGGCACATGAATGGTTCGATCGTCACGGTCGACGCCGGGCATTCGATTCAGCTCTACTGAACGGCCGGGCTCCGTGCCTGAACCCCAGGCACGGAGCCCTTCATGCTGGACGAGCAGACACAGACTTTCTATCGCCAACTGGCCGCGTGGATGGCGCTGCGCGAGCGTGGCCAATGCGGCTCGATTGTCGGCATCAACGGCGGACAAGGTTCCGGCAAGAGCACGGCTGCCGCGTTCCTGAAGGATGAGCTGCTCTCAGCGCACGGGCTGCGCGCCGTGGTGCTGTCGCTCGATGATTTCTATCTGCCGCGCGCGGACCGCGAACGTCTCGCCCTTGAAGTCCATCCGCTGTTCGCGACGCGCGGCGTGCCCGGTACTCACGATGTGCGGCTGGGCATCGACACGCTCGACAAGCTGCGCGAGCTTCGCAAGGGAGAGTCGCTGGCGCTGCCGCAGTTCTCGAAAGCCGACGACGATCGAATACCGGCAAGCCTTTGGTCCAGCATCACCGGCCCGGTCGACATCGTGCTGTTCGAAGGCTGGTGCGTCGGCACGCCGCCACAGTCATCAGCGGAACTGGCTGAACCCGTCAACGCGCTCGAAGCCAATGAAGACGCCGATGGCCGTTGGCGCCACATCGTCAACGAGCAACTCCGCACGGCCTACGCCGACTGGTTCTCGCGGCTCGATGCCCTGGTGTTCCTGCGCGTTCCCGATATCGACTGCGTACGCCGCTGGCGATGGCAGCAGGAGCAGGACACCGCCAGCGCGGCAGACAGCAAGGCCACCGGCTTGCAGTCCCGAACCCAGCTCGAACGCTTCATCCAGCATTACGAGCGGCTGACCACCCACGCCCTGCGAGTGCTGCCGGAGCGAGCCGACGTGCTGCTGACGCTTGGTGAAGACCATGCCGTTGACAGTGTCTTGTTCCGCCAGCGCTAGACCCAAGAGTCGTACATAGGCGCTCGGCAGGCAGCAGATACATGACCACGGAAGTGCAGGCAGTTCTCGAATTCTGGTTCGGGCCGGGCGATGACGATCTGGAAACCATCCGCACCCAGTCCGATCTATGGTGGAACGCTGAGCCAGCGGTCGACGGGCAGATTCGTGATCGTTTCGGCGCGCTGCATCAAGCGGTGGTCAACGGCGAACGGGACGGCTGGCTGGCGACTCCCGAAGGCCGGCTGGCGGCGATCATCGTCGTCGACCAGTTCTCCCGCCATCTGTTTCGGGGCAACGGGCAGTCCTATGCCTGGCAGATGCTGGGACAGCAGCTCTGCATGGATGGCATCTCTGCCGGCGCCGATCTGCAGCTGTCGCCGATCCGGCGCGCCTTCTTCTATCTGCCGCTCGAACACGCGGAGTCGATCGACGAGCAGGCGCGCTCGGTCAGCCTCAACCGGCAGCTGGTCGCCGAGGCTGCCGAGCCGCTTCGCGCCCAGTTCGAAAACTATCTCGGCTATGCGCTGGAGCATCAGCAAGTGATCCAGCGCTTCGGCCGCTTTCCGCATCGAAATGCGCTCCTCGGCCGTGAGAACACGGCTGAGGAGCGGGCTTATCTGGGCTTATCGAAACCCGCTGATTAAAGACGCTCGATGATGATGGCGGGCGCCATGCCGCCGGCCACACACATCGTCACCAGGCCGCGGCGAAGTCCGCGACGTTCCAGTTCGTCGAGCACGGTGCCGATCAGCATCGCGCCGGTGGCGCCGATCGGGTGGCCCAGCGCAATCGAGCCGCCGTTGACGTTGACCTTGTCGCGGTCCAGATCCAGATCACGGATGAACTTCTCGGTGACTACTGCAAAGGCTTCGTTGATCTCGAACAGGTCGATGTCTTCGATCTTCAGGCCCGCCTTCGCCAACACCTTGCGTGCGGCGGGGACCGGTGCGTTGAGCATCAAGGTCGGCGAGTCGCCGATGTTCGCGGTGGCGACGATGCGCGCGCGCGGCGTCCATCCCTGCGAGCGTGCGTACTGCGGCGATGCGAGCAACAGGGCCGCCGCGCCATCGACCACACCCGACGAGTTGCCCGCGTGGTGGACAGCGTCGAAGGCCAGCTCCGGGTAGACGGACTGAATCAGCTGGCGATACGTCGTGCCGGCTTCATCGAGCGGGCGATCGGCAAACTGCCCGAACGCCGCCTTGAGCTGACCCAGGCTTTCCAGCGTGGTGCCGGCGCGCGGGTACTCATCGCGGTCGAGCGCCAGCGAGCCGTCATCGCGAAACACCGGGATCAGGCTCTTCGCGAACCGCCCTTCGGCAATGGCGCGCGCCGCACGTTCCTGGCTGACCAGGCCGATCCGGTCGCAGTCCTCGCGGCTGATGCCTTCCATCGCGGCGATCGCATCGGCGCAGACGCCCTGATGCGGCTGCGGGTGCAGCTGACGCAGATGGAGATTGCCGTTGTCCAGAAACGCCGGCAGATCGTTACCGCCGAAGCCGTAGTTGGACATCATCTCGGTGCCGCCGGCGATGACGCAGTCTTCCATGCCGGAAAGGACCGTCGCCGCGGCGAGGTTGACGCTGGTGATGCCCGAGCCGCAGAAGCGGTCCAGTGTCACGGCGCTGGCACGAACGTCGTAGCCCGCATCCAGCGCCGACATGCGCCCCAGATCACCGCCCTGCTGGCCACGCTGGGAACTGGTCGCCCAGATGATGTCGTCGACCTCCGCGGTGTTGAGGTGGTTGCGCTCGGCCAGTGCCTTGAGCACCGTTGCGCCCAAACGCTGCGGATGAATGCCGGTGTACGCGCCCTTGCCCGCCTTGCCGATCGCCCGCGGGGTGCGGCAGGCATCGATGATCCACGCTTCGCTCATCCAGCTATCTCCTGATCAAAAGATAAGCATGGCTGCTGCTCGGCCAGCGCGCCCCATCCTAAGGTTGGTTGCTCAGGCCACGGCTTCGCTTCGGAAGGAGGCGTGTCGCGGAAAGTTGAACCGCTTCATCCAGTTCACGTAAGCGGTCTCGGTGCGAAAGCTATAGTGGCGCACCCGAATCTGCTGACGAACCCGATCCAGAAGTCGCGGTGAGCCAGGAGGAACGGATGTCGCCTTTGATGACTCAGCCGTGGTGCGGTCCCTTGCACGGAACTCTGATGAGCCCCTGTTTTTCAGTGAATCCACCTGCCGCCCGGTGTCCGCGCCGTCACGGATTAGGCGACAAATGTTTGCAGAATCCAGCCGTGAATGGTTTAGGCGACAAGATGACGCATAACACCGCTCAGGCCGGGCTATCCGACATTTTTGTAGCTAATTGGCGTTGGACCTAATGCAAGAGAACTTCGTATACCCACATGAGGCGCTGCTATTGGTAGCGTGGTTCTGCCTGCCAGCGTTCGCCATTGGCCTCGTCGTGCAGGTAGTTTTGTATCGACGCCGGCATGTGCGCTTTGCGCGGTCGGCAACAGCAATCATCGTCTCAGTTTTTGGCACTTTCGTGCTGGCCACTTTGCTGTGGGCAACGCTACCCGCCTTCTTGGCCGCGCCCTCATCGTTTCCATCGGCGTCGCGCGCTTGGTTCGTCCCGCCGTTCTTCCTGCCTGCCTACCTCGCCAGCCTCATCATCGTTCCCCTCGTAGCGCGGTTCGTCGCAAGGATCCAACTAGTGGTTCAACGCGACGGCCCTGCCTCCGGCCGGCCTGCGCGTTAACCTGGGCGTTGAGGCTGTAGAAAAGCTTCAGAAATGGAACGAATTGGACTGCTGAATGGAGATCTTCCGGGGCTCCAATTCGTGCTCGAAGCCGGTTGACTTGCATCTGTCGAAACTGCTGCCGTTTCGCTTCCCGTCCCGACGTCGATCAGCGCTCTGTTCCCCATTCAAGCCCCAGCCTCCCAACCCCCACCCAACGCCTTGTAAACCGCAATCGCGCTGGTATTGATCGCCGTCTCGGCCTGGGCCAGATCGTCTTCGGCGGCGAGGGCAGTGCGCTGGGCGTCGAGCAGCACCAGGAAATCGGTGGCGCCTTCGCGGTAGCGGATGCCGGCTAGGTCGGCGGCGCGGCGGCTTTGCCGGGCTTGTTCGAGCAGGTGGTTGCTGCGTTCGCGTTGGGTGTTGAACAGGGTCAGCGAGCCTTCGATGTCTTCGAGCGCGAGCAGCACGGTCTGCTGGTAGTTCGCGAAGGCGCCGTCGGCGTTGGCCTTGCTCTGGTCGAGGCGCGCTTGCACGCGCTTCCAGTTCAGGCCGTTCCAGGAAATGCTCGGGCCGATCGAGAACGCCTGCGAAGCCACGCTGCCGAGGTCGGCGCTGTTGCCGGACAGGAAGCCGATGAAGCCGCCGACTTCGATGTGCGGATAGAAGTCCGCGGTGGCGATGCCGATGCCGGCGGTGGCGGCGGCCAGTTCACGTTCGGCGCGCTGCACGTCCGGACGACGAGCGAGCAGATCTTGAGGCGCGCCGATCGCCAACTGGCTGGACAGTGTCTTGAACAGCTGCGGCGACAGATCGACGCCGGATTCACCGGGACGCGCACCGGTCAGCACATCGAGCCGGTAGCCGGCCAGCTTCTCGGCCGCACGCAGCAGCGGGATGCGGGCTTCGGTCGCCGCCAGTCTTGCGGACGCACTGGCGACGTCCTGCTCTGGCCCGGTGCCGACTTCGCGACGCACCCGCGTCAGCTTCACGGTTTCGCTCTGGCTGGCCAGATCGCGGGATGCGATTTCCAGCCGCAGCTGGGCGCCGCGCAGCTCGAAGTAGTTGCGGGCCACTTCGGCGATCAGGCGCACCTGGGCGTCGCGCAGGCTGGCGACGCTGGCCTGCGAGTTCGCCTGCGCGGCTTCCACCGAGCGGCGAATGCCGCCGGCCAGATCGAGCTCCCAGGCAGCGTCGAAGCCGGCCTGGTAGCGGCTGATGCTGAAGCGGTCGCTGCCGAAGCCCGGCTGCTGGGCGCGGCTGCGGGTGTAGCTGGCGTCGGCGCCGATGGTCGGCAACTGATTGGACTGGGCATCGCCAACCGCCGCCCGTGCCGCAGTGACTCGCGCCACGGCCATCTTCAGATCGAGGCTGTTGGCGACCGCGCGGCTGACCAGCGCATCGAGCGTGGGATCACCGAACTGCGTCCACCAGCGGGCTTCGAAGTTCTGCGCGGCGCTGTCTGCCGCCGGCGCGTTCTTGAATGCCGTGACCGGCGCCAGTTCCGGCCGGTGATAGTCGGGGCCGACGGCGCAGGCCGATAGCAGGGTCGCGAGCAGGCCAGCAGTCAGCACCTTGCGCGACATGGATAACGGTACGGATTGAGTGTTCATTGCAGGTACCTCGAATTCATTGATGCGAATGCAGACACGGCGCTCAGGCTTCGATCGGATGGGCGATGACAGCGGGCGTGGCAGCGGCGCGCTTAGCCTTGCGGCGCTCGTGCCAGCCCTCGATCACCACGTAGAACACCGGCGTCAGAGCCAAGCCGAAGAAGGTCACGCCGAGCATACCGGCGAACACCGCGACACCCATCGCATGGCGCATCTCGGCACCGGCACCCGTGGAGGTGATCAGCGGCACCACACCCATGATGAAAGCGAACGAGGTCATCAGGATCGGCCGCAGACGCAGGCGCGCGGCTTCCTTGACTGCAGCGACCACGCCCATGCCTTCGAGCTGCCGTTCACGAGCGAACTCGACGATCAGGATCGCGTTCTTGCAGGCGAGGCCGACCAGCACGATCAAGCCGATCTGCGTGAAGATGTTGTTGTCGCCGCCGGTCAGCCAGACGCCGCTGATCGCCGAGAACAGGCTCATCGGCACGATCAGGATCACCACCAGCGGCAGGCTCCAGCTTTCGTACTGCGCGGCCAGCACCAAGAAGGCCAGCAGCACGCAGAGGCTGAAGACCAAGGTGGTCGTGTCGCCGGAAATGATCTTCTGGTAGGTCAGCTCGGTCCACTCGTAGCTCATGCCGCGTGGCAGATTCTCTGCGGCAAGTTCTTCCATCAGCGCCTGCGCCTGGCTGGAGCTGACGCCGTCGACGCCGGTGCCGTTGATCTCGGCCGTGGCATAGCCGTTGTAGTGGCTGACACGATCCGGCCCGGCGCTCTGGTTGACGGTCACGAACGAACCCAGCGGCACCATCTCGCCGGCGGCGTTGCGGGTCTTAAGCGAAGGGATGTCCTTGGCTTCGCGGCGGAAGCCGGGCTCGGCCGAAACATTGACCTGATAGGTGCGGCCGAAGCGGTTGAAGTCATTGACATAGACCGAGCCGAGATAGGCCTGCATGGTCTGGAACACGTCGTTGAGATCGACCCCTTCCGCCTTGGCCTTCTCGCGGTCGACGTTGGCATCGATCTGCGGCACAGCGACCTGGAAGCTTGAGAACACGTCCTTGAGCTTGCCGGAAGCCCTGGCCTTGGCGATCAGGTTCTGGGTCTGCTTGTGCAGTTCCTCGAAGCCGAGCGCGCCACGATCCTCGATCTGCATGCGGAAGCCGCCGATGGTGCCGAGGCCTTGCACGGGCGGCGGCGGGAAGATCGCGATGAAGGCGTCCTGGATGTTGTGGTACTTCTTGCCGAGCTCATCGGCAATCGCACCGGCAGACAGCGTCTTGTCCTTGCGCTGATCGAAGGGCTTCAAGGTGACGAAGACGATGCCGGCATTGGTGCTGTTGGTGAAGCCATTGATCGACAGGCCCGGGAACGCGACGGCGCTCTCCACCCCCGGCTGCTGCAGGGCGATGTCCGACATGCGGCGGATCACGTCCTCGGTGCGATCGAGCGAAGCGGCATCCGGCAACTGCGCGAACGACACCAGATACTGCTTGTCCTGCGGCGGCACGAAGCCACCGGGCACCTGGCGGAAGCCGAGCACGGTCAGGCCGATCAGGCCGCCGTAGATCAGCAGCGCGATCGAGCTGCGCCGCGTCACCTTGCCGACGATGCCGACATAACGCTCCGAGCCCGCTTCGAACACGCGGTTGAACGGCCGGAAGATCCAGCCGAGGCCGCGATCCATCCAGCGGGTCAGGCGATCTTTCGGTGCGTCGTGACCCTTCAGCAGGATCGCGGCGAGCGCCGGGCTCAGGGTCAGCGAATTGAACGCCGAGATCACCGTGGAAATCGCGATGGTCAGCGCGAACTGGCGATAGAACTGGCCGCTCAGGCCGCTGATGAAGGCAGTCGGGATGAACACCGCGCAGAGCACCAGACCCGTGGCGACGATCGGCCCGGTGACTTCCTTCATCGCTTGCCTTGTCGCTTCCTTCGGCGTCTTGCCGAGCGCGATGTTGCGCTCGACGTTTTCGACCACGACGATCGCGTCATCGACGACGATGCCGATCGCCAGCACCAACCCGAACAGCGACAGCGCATTGAGCGAGAAGCCGGCGATCTTCATCACCGCGAACGTGCCGATCAATGAAACCGGCACCGCGACCAGCGGAATGATCGACGCCCGCCAGGTCTGCAGGAACAGGATCACCACCAGCACCACCAGCACCACAGCTTCAAACAAGGTGTGCACCACGGCTTCGATCGAGCCGCGCACGAACACGGTCGGGTCGTAGACGATGCTGTAGTCGACGCCTTGCGGGAAGTTCTTCTTCAGCTCTTCCATCTTCTTGCGCACGGCATCGGAAATTGCGATCGCGTTCGAACCGGGGCGCTGGAACACCGGAATCGCCGTCGCCGGCTTGTTGTTGAGCAGGCTGCGCAGCGCGTACTGACTGGCGCCGAGTTCGATGCGGGCGACATCGCGCAGATGGATCACCGCGCCATTGCTGTCGCTGCGCAGCACGATGTTGCTGAAGTCTTCTTCAGTGACCAGGCGGCCCTTGGTGTTGATGTTCAGCTGGAAGCTTTGATCGCTGTGCGCCGGGGGCGCGTTCAGCGAACCGGCGGCGACCTGGATGTTCTGCTCGCGGATCGCCTTGACGACGTCGCCGGTGGTCATGCTGATCGAGGCCAGCTTCTGCGGATTGAGCCAGACCCGCATGCTGTAATCGCCGAGGCCGAAGATCTGCACGTCGCCCACGCCATCGAGACGCAGCAGCTCATCCTTGATGTTCAGGCGCGCGTAGTTCGACAGATACAACATGTCGTAGCGGTCATCCGGCGACAGCAGATGGACGACCATGGTCAGGTCCGGCGAGCTCTTGTTGGTGGTCACGCCGAGCCGCTGCACTTCTTCCGGCAGCTTCGGCAGCGCCTGCGAGACGCGGTTCTGCACCTGCACCTGGGCCTTGTCGAGATCGGTGCCGAGGGCGAAGGTGATGGTTAGCTGCAGCGCGCCGTCGCTGGTCGACTGCGAGGACATGTAGCTCATGCCCTCGACACCATTGATCAGCTCTTCCAGTGGCGTGGCCACGGTTTCACCGATCACTTTCGGATTGGCGCCCGGATAGTTGGCGCGCACGACCACCGTCGGCGGCACCACTTCCGGGTATTCGCTGATCGGCAGATTCGGCAGCGACAAGGCGCCTCCGATCAGGATCAGCAGGGACAGCACCGCCGCGAAGATCGGGCGGTTGACGAAGAATTGCGAAATGTTCATGTGACTCCCCTGCGGTGCTTCTGGACTGCCGATCGCCTGGCCTTAGCTCTGCTTCGCGACGGTTGCGGCTACGGCGTTCTCGCCAACTTTCTTGTCGACGTTCGCTTCCGTTTCGGCAGGACGCCCGGCCGCTTCGGCGAGCTTCCGCTGCGTGTCCACGCGCAGGTCCATCGCCACCTTTTCGGCTTCGACGACCTCACCCGGATGGACGCGCTGCAAGCCGTTGACGACCACCACATCGCCCGGCGTCAGGCCGGTATTGACCACGCGCAAGCCATCGACCATCGGGCCGACGGTGACGCGCCGGTACTCGACCTTGTTGCCGTCGCCGATCACGTAGACAAACTTGTTGCCGAGATCAGTGCCGACCGAACGATCGTCGACCAGCGTCGCGTGCTGGGTCGTTGCGCTGCTCAACTGCAGACGGGCGAACAGGCCGGGCGTGTAGCGGCCATCGGCGTTGTCGAGCACTGCGCGCAGGCGGATCGTCCCGGATGTGGTGCTGACTTGGTTGTCGACGAAGTTCAGCCGCGCCTCATGGGGGAAGCCTTCCTCGTTGGCGAGGCCAAGACGCACTGGGCTGGTCTTGCTGGCCAGTGAGGCGCCCTGCGAGTACTTGAGGAAGGTCTGCTCGTCGACATCGAAGTTGGCATAGACCGGGTTGACGCTGACCACTGCGGTCAGCACGTCGGCGCTGGTCACCAGGTTGCCGAGGGTGATGCGCTGATTGCTGGCGCGGCCATCGATCGGCGCGGTGACCTGGGTGTAGCTCAGGTTCAGGCGGGCCATGTCGAGCTGCGCGGCAATCGCGCCGAGTTCAGCTTCGGCGCTGAGCGAAGCGGTGGCGAGGCGATCAGCCTCTTCGTTGGCAATCGCGTTCTGGTCCAGCAGGCGCTGGGCGCGATCGCTGTTCGAACGCGCCAGCGTGGCCTGGGCGCGAGCCTGGGCGTAGGTGGCCTTGAGCCGATCGACTTCGCTCTGGAACGGACGCGGATCGATCTGGAACAGCAGCTGCCCCTTCTTCACCAGCTCGCCTTCATTGAAGCCTACCTGCTGGATGTAGCCGCTGACCCGGGGGCGGATCTGCACGGTATTGACGGCTTCCAGGCGGCCGGTGAATTCGTCGGATACGGTGATGTCGCGGGCAATGATCTCGGCGGCAGTGACCTTGGTCGCGGCGGGGGCAGCGGCGTCCGGCTTCGGTTCCTTGCCCATTGCGATGCCGGCGATCAGCGCGAGGCTGGCAGCGGCGGCGGTGAGGCTGTAGGTCAGTTTTTTCGTGGTCATTGGGTTCCTTCCTGGAATGTCTGCCGGTTCGGGGGAGCGGCGTGTGGCGGTTAAGCAGGTGTTACCGGTAAGTAACATTTCGGCACGTTACTGACCGGTAACGTATCTGTCAAGCCTTCGCTTGAACGGGTGCTGGTCGGGGCCTGTTGGCGCGGGGATGGCGCTACGGCTGAGCGATGGAAAGCGGGTCGCTTGCGAAGCTGCGGGCCGCGCCCGAACTGCGTCGATGCAGTGGCTGCTCCGATAGCTGCTTCATCGGAGGTCTTCGGGCTGCGAGCATTCTGCGAGTGGCGCGGCAACAAGCGAATACCTGATCGTCGCGGCCGCTTGCCTATTTCTGCCCCGTGTCAGCACCTTCTGTCATATCGATGAAACCTGTTAAAGTGTTACCGGTCAGTAACACTACTCAGATCGGTGGACTGACACAGCGACTCAGATGGAGGACCGCATGAACACGATGAGCAAGACGCTTTCAACCGGCAGTGACACCAGCGCAGCAGCGGTGCCGAAAGTCCGTGTGCGCGACCGTATCCTCGATACCGCGCGGGGTCTGTTCTATCGCTATGGCTTGCGCGCGGTCGGTGTCGAAGCCATCGCTTCGGAAGCCGGCACCAACAAGATGAGCTTCTACCGCTGCTTCCCGTCGAAGGACGAACTGATCGCCGAATACCTGCGCGAACAGGGCCGCGGCTACTGGGACTGGTGGGACGCGGCGATCGCCCCGCATGCCGGCGATGCCCGCCGCCAGCTCGAAGCCTTGTTCGACAACTACATGACCTTGACCTGCAAGGACGGCTCGCGTGGCTGCTCGTTCGGCAACGCCGTGGTCGAACTGCCGGAAGGCGATCATCCGGGTCGCAGGGTCATCGAGCAGCACAAGGCCGAGATGCGCGGCCGCCTGCGGACGCTTTCCAGCGAGGCCGGCGCGAGCGATCCCGAAGCGCTCGGCGACACCTTGATGCTGCTGATGGAAGGCGGCTATCTGACCCGGTTGAGCTTCTGCAGCCAGGGACCGATCTCGGTCGCCGGCAAGGCGGTGCGGACCTTGCTCAATGCGCATATTCCGGCGGTCGCCCCAACGGCGAAGACCCCGCGGGCAGCGAGTCCGAAGCGCAGCAAGGCCTGAATCGGCGGGGCCGAGGCTGGCCCCTGAAGTGCTTTGGGAGCGCTTTGCACGCATCGGCAGGCAGCTTGCACGCGGTGCCTAGCGCCTTCGGTGGGGGTTTCGATAATCGAGTCGCCGCGTCGTACCGACGCTGCCGCTGATATCGCCGCCACTCCGGAGTTGCCGAATGAATAGCCCGTCCACCCCTGCCGCGCAGCTTGCTGCCGCCCAAGACATCGCTGCGCTCGAACTGTTCATCGGCGGGCGCTTCGTGCCTGCCTCCGATGGCGGCACCCTGGACGTGGTCAGCCCGGTCACCGAGGACGTGATCGCCACTTCGGCCAGCGGCACGGCTGCCGATGTCGATACCGCCGTGAAGGCGGCCCGCGCCCAGCTCGATGGCGGCGAATGGCGGCGCATGAGCGGTTCGCAGCGCGGCCTGCTGATCCACCGCCTTGCCGATCTGGTGGCTCGCGATGCCGATCTGATTGCTGACATGGACGCCAGCTGCATCGGCCGCTCGCCGATCGAGCCGCGCCTGCTCGATCTGCCGAATGCGATCGAAACCCTGCGCCATTCAGCCGGCTGGGCCGACAAGATCGAAGGCCGGACCATTCCGACGCCGGGCTACATGGGCATGCCGACGATGTCGTACACGCTGCGCGAGCCGGTCGGCGTGGTCGGTGCCATCGTGCCGTGGAACACGCCGTTCATGATCACCGCCTGGAAGCTCGGCCCGCTGCTCGCCGCCGGCTGCACGGTGGTGCTGAAGCCGTCCGAGGAAACGCCGCTGTCGGCGCTGCATCTGGCCAAGCTGTGCCAGGAAGCAGGCATTCCCGATGGCGTGGTCAACGTCGTCACCGGCTACGGCCGTGTGGTCGGCAAGGCGCTGTGCGAGCACCCGGGCGTCGACAAGATCACCTTCACCGGCAGCCCGGAAGTCGGTGCCGAAATCCAGCGCATCGCTGGCCCCTTGTTCAAGCGGGTGTCGCTGGAACTCGGCGGCAAGAGTCCGCAGATCGTGTTCGATGACGCGTCGCTCGATGCCGCTGCCCAGGGCTGCGCGATGGGCGTGTTCTTCAACCAGGGCCAGATCTGCGCCGCCGGCACCCGCGTGCTGGTTCAGCGCGGCATCGCCGAGCGCTTTGCGGCGATGCTCGCCGGTGCGGCCAAGAGCGTGAAGGTGGGCAATCCGCTCGACGAAGGCGTGCAGATGGGGCCGGTTTCCAAGAAGGGCCAGTTCGAGCGCGTCAATCGCTACATCCGCCAGGGCATCGCCGAAGGCGCCACTTTGCTCGCTGGTGGCGAGACCACGCATACCAAGGGCTGGTTCGTGCAGCCGACGATCTTTGCCGACGCCAGCAACAGCATGAGCATCGCCCAGGACGAGATCTTCGGACCGGTGGCGACGATCATTCCGTTCGATACCGAGGAAGACGCGATCCGCATCGCCAACGACTCGCGCTACGGCCTCGGCGCCACGGTCTGGACCGGTAACGTCGCCCGCGCGCATCGCGTGGCACAGGCGGTCCGTGCCGGCGCGGTAGGCATCAACTGCTGGGCGCCGATCGATGCCCGTCTGCCCTGGGGCGGCGTGGGCTCCAGCGGCATCGGCCGCGAGTGCGGCTTGTCCGGCGTGCTGGCCTACACCGAGGAGAAGGCGATCACGGTGCTGCTCGCCGGCTAGCTTTATGGTCTAGAGGCGCCGCAGCTCGGCGACCACCAGATCGATGAAGCATCGTGCCCGCGGACTCAGGAAACGGGTCTGCGGGTAGATGATGCTGACCGGCTCCGGAATCGGGTAGTAGTCCTCCAGCAGCGGCACTAGGCCCTGCGCCTCGAAATCATCCTTGATGATCCAGTCCGGCACCTGGGCGATGCCGAGGTTGGCGCGCACCGCATCGCAGATCGAATCGGCATCGTTGATCCGCAGCGGGCCGCTGATTTCCACACTTTGCCGGCCGTGTTCGGACTCGAAATCCCAGCGCGAGGTGTTGCCGTAGACGATGCACTGGTGCTCGCCCAACTCCAGCGGCGTGTCTGGCCGGCCGTGACGGGCCAGGTACTCCGGCGAAGCCAGCAGCGTGTGCTCGACGATGCCCAGCGAACGGGCGATCAGCGTGTTCGACGGCAAGGTGCCGATGCGGATGCCAAGCTCCAGGCCGTCTTCGATCAGATCGAGCACGTTGTCGGTCATCACCACGTCGAGCTTGATCTTCGGATAACGCTCGATGAACCGGGTCAGCACCGGCAGCACCCGCCGCCGGCCGAACGAACTGGGGATGGTCAGGCGCAGCACGCCTGAAGGCTCGGTGACGGCCGTCTTGCGCCCGACGGCGCTCAGCGAATCCAGCGTGTCGAGCATCTGCCGGGCGGCTTCGTAAAGCTGGGTGGCCTCGCTGGTCGGATGCAGCTTGCGCGTGGTCCGCGTGAACAATTGCACGCCCAGGTTGGCCTCGAGCGCGGCGATGACCTTGCTGACCGCCGATTGGGTCATGCCGGTTTCGCGGGCAACGGCCGAGAAACTCCCGGCTTCGAAGGCCCTGACGAAGGTCGAATAGGCTTTGGTGATATCCACCTGCGAGCTTGCTCCTGTGAGGTTTACGGCGGTATGCGGCGTCGAATCGGCTTGCGCGGATCGGCGCAAACTCTGGCCAGACCCGAATTGAAGTTCAGGCATTCAGTCCAGACTGGAATAAGTCTTTATCAGATTTCGAGGTTTTCAAGCAGGATTCACGGACGCAGAATCCGATACACAAAAGTAAGACTATCCAATAAAAGCTGAGGAGCTTGATCGGGATGAGCAAAAAGGTCGGAATCATCGGTGCCGGTACGGCCGGCTTGCATCTGGGCCTGTATCTCCGCCAGCACGGCGTCGATGTGACCCTCTATACCGATCGCAAGCCGGACGAGTACCACGGCATGCGTCTGCTCAACACCGTGGCCCATCACGCCGTGACGGTGAAGCGCGAAACCGCGCTGGGCGTCAATCACTGGCCGGACCAGAAGTTCGGCTACTTCGGCCACCACTATTTCATCGGTCTGCAGCCGCAGCCGCTGGAGTTCTACGGCGATCTGCATGCGGCCAGCCGTGCGGTCGATTACCGCATCTATCAGCCTCGGCTGATGGAAGATTTCATGAACGCCGGCGGCAACATCGAATATCGCGAAATCAAGAGCGAAGAAGTCTCCTCGCTCAGCGCCCGGCATTACCTGCTGGTGGTCTGCACCGGCAAGGGTCCGTTCGGCCAGATGTTCACCTACGAAACGCAACACTCGCCGTTCGACAAGCCGCAGCGTGCGCTCTGCGTCGGCATCTTCAAGGGCATCAAGCAGCGTCCGGTCCGTGCGGTGACGATGTACTTCTCCCCCGGCGCCGGCGAGATGATCGAAATCCCGACCACCACGTTCAACGGCATGCAGAACGCGCTGGTCATCGAGAACATTCCCGGTGGCGATCTCGAAGTGCTGGCCAAGACCAAGTACGACGACAATCCGAAGGCCTTCATGGCGCTGCTGCTGGACAAGCTGCGCAAGCACTATCCGACTTGCGCCGAGCGCATCGACGAGCAGGAGTTCGACCTCGCCAACGGCCCGCTGGACCTTCTGCAGGGTGGGGTGACGCCGACCGTTCGCCGCTCACACGTGGCGCTTGAGGGCGGCAAGATCGCGATCGCACTCGGCGACGTGCAGGTCACCGTCGATCCGCTGCTTGGTCAGGGCGCCAACGTGGCATCGCATGCAGCCTGGATCCTCGGCGAGGAACTCGTTCGTCAGGACGTGTTCGACGAGCGCTTCGTGGAGCACGTCAACATGCGCCGTAACGATCGCGTGCTCGGTGCCGCGCGCTGGACCAACTTCATGATGACCAATCTGAAGGCGATGCCGATCGAGCTGCAGCAGTTCATCGGCGCGCTGAGCCAGAACCGCGCGTTGGCCGACGAGTTCACCGACAACTTCAACTTCCCCGAGAAGCAGTGGGATTGCTTCGCCAGTGTCGACCGCATGAAAGCCTGGGTCGAGACACGTATGAAAGCCGCGGCCAAGCAGCCGAAAATGGCTACGGCGGCCTAAGCATCGCCGGCACAGTGACAAGGACATCAAGATCCTTCTGGAGTGTCAGCCATGAGTCATGCAGACCCAGCGTCGGGCAAACGTAGTCGAGTTGATCCGGAGAGTTTCCGGAAGTCGGTTTCGATGTTCGCCACCGGCATCGTCGTCCTCACCTGCGAGGACGATGACGGTCAGGTGCACGGCATGACCGTCAACAGTTTCACTTCGGTGAGTCTCGATCCGCCAACGGTGCTGGTCTCGTTGAAGCCAGGCAAGGCGCATCGCCTGATCTCGCGCAATGGCCGATACGGAGCCTGCATCCTCAATGAAGGGCAGCAGAGCTTCTCCGCGCATTTCAGCGGTCGTCCGCAGGAATCTTTGCTGCCGGATTTCGTGGTTCGCGAACAGTTGCCGACCCTGCGTAATTGCCTGGCCTGGTTCGAATGCGAAACGATCGAGAAGGTACAGGTTCACGATCACACCTTGTTCGTGGCACAGGTCACCGCCTGTGGTAGCGAAGCTGGGGCGCCGCTGATGTTCTACGGCAGCCGCTATCACCGGACGGCCATTGCCGCCTGAGTGGAGTTCTCGGAAAACCCGTGCAGATCCGATTGGAGGATCTGCACGTGAGAAGTAGAGCCTTGTAGTGAAAGGTGGCAATCAAGCATGGCCAGATCCGATGAGGTCCGGTCGACACATAAAAACGGGGAGAGCGAAATGGCGGCAAAGCAACTGCAACGCAAGATGGCTGGCCACGGCATCTTGATGATTTTCTCGACGCTGCTGTTCGGCGTTTTTCTGTGGATGAATCTGGTCGGTGGTTTCGAGATCGTCCCGGGCTACATCCTGCACTTCAATATTCCGGGCACACCGGAAGGCTGGGCCAAGGCGCATACCGGTCCGGCCATGAACGGCATGATGGTGATCACGGTGGCTTTCGTGTTGCCGCTGCTGGAGTTCACCGAAAAGACCGCAGCGCGACTCGGCTGGATTATCGTTCTCGATGGCTGGGCCAATGTCGGTTTCTACTTCTTCGGCAATTTCTCCGCGAACCGCGGCCTGAGCTTCGGCGACAGCCGCCTCGGCCCGGGCGACATCTTCAGCGCACTGGCACTGGGCCCGGCTTATCTGTTCGGTGTGCTGGCACTGATCGCGCTGTTCATCATCGGACGCCAGGCGCTGCGCGCGCGCTGACACGATTGTTCGCGGTGGGCTTGCTCGAGATGATTTGAGGGCAGGACCGATAGATCAGGCCCGGACCACGTAGTCCGGGCCTGATGAGGGCCAAAGAGCCCCAAACGCCGGGACGATCCAACCCTTGGATGTCCGTGCGAACGTGTTGACGGAGAAATGAAATGATTGGAATGAATGCAGTGCCGAGCTTTTCCCGGCCGGCGGATGGTGGTGTGATGTTTCGTCTCGGCCCTTCGGAATCCGTACACGGTTTCGGGCAGTGGAAGGATTTCGTCAACAACAACTTTCCCTGGCTGGAGCACCGAAACTATTCCGGTGGACTTTTCGAAGCCGAGGTCAGCGCCTTCAAGTTTGGTGATGGCGCGTTGACGATGATCAACGCGGATGCCAGCGAAGTGATCCGCACGCGTCATCTCGCCGATCGTTCGGAGTCCGGCTACATCAAGCTGGTGTGGCAGTTGTCCGGCGATATCCAGCTTGAGCAGGACAATCGTCTCTGCCACATCACGCCGGGCCAGACCACGGTCTGCGACAGCACGCGCCCCTATCGCATTCGCGTATCCGATAGCGCTCATTTCGCGGTGCTGATGTTGCCGCATGTGGCCTGCCCCGGTTGGGAACGGATCAGCCAGAAGCTGTGCGGTCAGCAACTCGGCGACAGTGCCACCTTGCGTGCCACGTTCGGCGCACTGATGGCACTCAGCGGCGCCGGCCTCGGCGGCAAGGACGGTGTCGGTGAAACCGTGCTGCATGCCGTGCAGTCGATGATCACCTCTTCGCTGCATCAGGCAGCGAGCGAGCTGGGCTTGCCCAGTCTGAACAACATACGTCTGCATGATCGTTTGAACCGGGCCCAGCAGCACATCCTCGATCACATCTCCGATCCTGGGCTTGATCCGGATGATCTGGCGTCGGCGCTGTGCATGTCGCGGCGCTCCCTGTACATGCTGTTCAAGGAATGCCGGCTGACGCCCTCGAAGATGATTCACGATCTGCGTCTGGAGCGCAGCCGTCAGGCACTTGATGACAGCAGCCGTCCGAATCGCAAGATCACCGGCATCGCTTTCGATCACGGATTCAACGATTGCGCCACCTTCAGCCGCCTGTTCAAGGTGCAGTACGGCCTCACGCCCAGCGAATATCGCTTGCGTGCCTTGTCACCGCGACTGAGTAGCTGAGCAAGTCGCCTTGTTGCCCGTCTGATGCAGCAAGGGACGGGTGTTCAAGAACATGCCCGCGCGCGTCGTCACATGACGCGGGCCTGGCGTCGCTGGTCATCTTTCCGGATATCGATGGCGGCGCCTCAAGGCGGAGGCTCGCCCGTACAATCCGGCGATGACGACTCCTGATCTCCTGCTGCTCGCGGTTTCCTTGATTGCCGCCATCGCCGCCGTGTTCGCCTGGCTGGCGGCGCGTGGTCTGTCTTCCCGCTTGAACGATGGTGCCCGCGATGCCGTGCGGCTCGAAACCGCGGTGCGCGATGAGGCCGCGACGGCGCGTCGCGAAGCCGGCGAGCAGGCGGCGCGAGGCCGCGATGAACTGGCCGCAGCGCTGGCCCGCTTCGGTCAGGTGCAGACCGCGCAGGCCGATGTGCTCGGCCGCCAGCTGGCCGGCCAGCTGGAAACCTTCGCCCGCCAGCTCGAAGCCCAGACCCGTCTCGGCGACGAGCGTCAGCAGGCCTCACTCGCCGAAGGCCGTGCAGCACGCGAGCAGCAGGCGCAGGTGCTGTCGCGTTTCGGCGAGGCGCTGGCCACGCAGTTCAATGGCTTGAGTGAAGCCAGCGCGCAGCGGATGAACGAGCTGCGCGGCACGGTCGAGACGCGGCTGGCGGCGATCCAGGCGGACAACACCGCCAAGCTCGACGAGATGCGCCGCACCGTCGACGAAAAGCTCAACGACACCTTGCAGAAGCGCCTCGGCGAATCGTTCTCGCGAGTCGCCGAACGCCTGGAGCAGGTGCAGCGTGGCCTCGGCGAGATGCAGTCGCTGGCGGCAGACGTCGGTGGTCTGCGGCGGGTGCTGAGCGGCGTCAAGACCCGCGGCACCTGGGGCGAAGTGCAGTTGGGCAGCCTGCTCGAGCAGATGCTGGTCGCCGATCAGTACGAGGCCAACAAGGCGACGCGGCCGCGCAGCACGGAGCGGGTGGAATATGCGATCCGCCTGCCAGGGCGCGATGCGATCGACACCCCGGTGTGGCTGCCGATCGACGCCAAGTTCCCGCGCGAGGATTACGAGCGCCTGCTCGATGCCCAGGAGCGCGCCGATGCGGCCGGTGTCGAGGAAGCCGGCAAGCAACTGGAAACGCGCATCCGCGAAGAAGCCAGGAAGATTCGTGACAAGTACATCGAGCCACCGCACACCACCGATTTCGCGCTTCTGTTCCTGCCGACCGAAGGCCTGTACGCCGAAGTGATCCGCCGGCCGGGGCTGAGCGAATGGCTGCAGCGCGAATGCCGGGTGACGGTGGCCGGGCCAACGACGCTGAGCGCGCTGCTGAACAGCCTGCAGATGGGCTTCCGCACGCTGGCGATCCAGAAGCGATCGAGTGAAGTCTGGTTGACCCTGGGGGAGGTCAAATCCGAGTTCGACAAGTTCGGCGGCGTGCTCGGCAAGGTCAAGAAGCAGCTGGAAACGGTGCAGAACTCGATCGGCGATGCCGAGACACGAACGCGCCAGATCAGCCGCAAGCTGAAGAATGTCGAATCACTGCCCGGCGTCGTGGTCGCGCCGATCCTCGGCTTGGAGGCGGAGGAAGGCGACAGTGAGGATTGATGGCCAGCGCCGAGCCGCATCCACGGCGCCTCAGAAAATGGATTGCCCAAACAAAAACGGGCCTGCATCGCTGCAGGCCCGTTGAAAGCGAAAAGCTGAAAGCTCAACCAATCACTTCGAGATGCAGGCCTCGATCACGTTGAGGCCCGCCAGCACGCCGATGGTTGGCGAGAAGTCGAGCCTTGCGCCGTTGAACGGCTGCGTCGTGACGACGCTGACGAAGGCCAGCGACTGACCCGCCAGCAGCGGCAGACCGAGCAACTGCAGGCTCAGTGCCGTATCGCTGGTCTGCACGCCCGGTCCCTGCACCACAGCGCCCGTCGTGTTGACGCTGAAAGCCGAAACGCGGGAGAGCAGAGCCACATCGGCGACGGAGTCCTGTGGGTAGGCGACGAAGAAGCCTGCCCGACGGAGAACCGTCGGTGAGCTCACATAATTGGTCGTGCCGTAGCCGTTCAGATCGATCGTTCCCGCAACCCCGAGGCCAGCCGTTTCCACCGAGAAGGTGCTGACGTTGGCATCGAAAGCCGACACCGGAGAAGCGACCCGACAGTTGAGACAAAGACCTTCCGTGCCGACATCAACCGAAGTCACGTTGGCCACCGGTGCATAGGTGGCGTTCGGATTGTTCGGATTGCAGTCTTCCAAGCTGGTTGGCGGCGGCGGCGGGGTTGGCGAGCAGCTGATCACGCATTCCCCTGGATCGCCGCCCGTCGTCGTGCCACCGGTCGTCCCGCCGGAGCTTCCGCCGCTGGTCGTGCCGCCACTGATATCGCTGTGCTCGTCGGCGCAGCCGGCAAGACCTGCAGCCAGCATCACGGCTGCGGTCAGGGACACCAGGCTCAGATCACACTTGTTCATTCGTGCGGGGCTCAGTTCGACACGCAGACTTGGGCGACCTTGAGCTGGCCCAGCGCGCCGACAACATTGCGGAAAGCCAAGTCGACGCCATTGAATTGGCTGGTCGGCACGAAGCTGGCGTAGGACGGCGCGACGCCGCCAATCAGGCTGGTGCCCAGCAGGTCGAGATTCAGCAGGCTGCCCAGGTCGGCGCTGGATACGACTGTGCCATTGAGCGTGGCGCGCACGGTGATGTTCTGCAGCAGTGTTGCTGTCAGCAGAGCACCCGCCGGATCGGCGATCACGAAGCCGACGCGGCGACCAACTGGATAGGTTGTCGAAGTATCGACCACTGACAGGACCGAGGAAGCGCCCAGCAAGCTGACCGGCGCGGTGATGGTGGCCAGCGAGAGGAGGTCGGTGTCGATGGCGCTGTTCGGATTCTGGACATCGCAACCCAGGCACAGGATGCCGCCCTCAGGCGCCGATACAGCCGTCGCATTCGGAGCCAGCAGCGGGCTGGATGCCGGGATCAGTGGATCGCAGAAGGATGCTGACGCGCCGCCAGTCGTGCCACCGGTAGTGGTGCCGCCCGTGGTGCCCGACGTCGTGCCGCCAGTCGTGCCCGAGGTCGTTCCACCCGTGGTGCCAGAAGTGGTGCCACCCGTGGTCCCCGCAGTAGTGCCGCCCGTCGTACCCGCCGTGGTTCCGCCCGTCGAGCCACCGGTGGTGGTGCCGGGATCATTCGGGTCCACGGCAACGCAGGCCTGGAACACACCCAGGGTAGCTAGCGCATTGACGGCGGAGCCGAAGCGGATGCGCAGTTCGTTGAACGGCGTAGTCGGGATGAAGCTGGCGAAGGTCGGCTCGGTGCTGCCGATGATCGCCGAGCCGAGCAGGTCGAGCGACAAGGTGGTGTTGTCGGCACTCGACTGGACGACACCGTTGTTGACAGCTTCGACTGTGACCTGCTGCAGCAGCGTCGCGGTCAGCAGGGCGCCTGCCGGATCGAAGATCACGAAGCCAGCGCGACGGCCAGCCGGATAGAGCGTAGCGGTGTCCTGCACCTGCAGTTCCGCCGAGCCGCCGAGCAGGCCGACCGGAGTGCTCAGCAACGAGATCGTCGTGATGTCGGTATCGATCGAGTTTTCCGGGTTGGCGACGCTGCAGCCGAGGCAAATACCATTCCTCACGCCAATGGCCGTGGCATTCGGAATCTGGATCGGCCGGTAGGTGCTCGAGGTCGGGTTGCAGACGATGCCGCCGAGGCCGCCCGTGGTACCCGAAGTGGTGCCGCCGGTGGTGCCTGCAGTCGTACCCGAAGTGGTGCCACCGGTGACGCCCGAGGTAGTACCGCCGGTATCGCCGGCAGTCGTGCCGCCGGTGGTACCTGCAGTCGTACCCGAAGTGGTGCCACCGGTGACGCCCGAGGTAGTGCCGCCAGTATCGCCGGCCGTCGTGCCACCGGTGGTGCCTGCCGTGGTCCCCGAAGTGGTGCCACCGGTAGTTCCGGCGGTGGTGCCGCCCGTCGTGCCCGAAGTCGTGCCGCCCAGTCCGCTGGCGTCGTCCGCGCAGCCGGCAAGGCCGACGACCAACGCCATCGCGGCGGCGATCGGGATCTTGCGTATGCGCTTTTGAAGATTGTTCATGGTGCTCTCCACTACATTATCTGGTTGAGGACGAAGGGCTTATCGGACGCCGATAACCTTGAATTCGGTGCGGCGGTTCAGCTCGCAATCGTCTTCACTGGTTTCCGGGTTGATCAGCAGACGCGATTCGCCGTAGCCGACGGCGGTCAGCTGTTCCGGTCTCGCACCCTGCGAAATCAGGTAGCTGCGGACCGAATTGGAACGGGCCTGCGACAGTTTCAGGTTGTAGGCATCGCTGCCCTTCGAATCGGTATGGCCGCCGATCTCGACCTGCAGCGACGGCTGGCCGACGAAGGCCTTGACCACGGTGTCGAGCACGGCTTCAGCGTTCGGCGTCAGACGCGCCTTGTTGAACTCGAAAGTGACGCCCTTCAGTTCGATGATCTGGTCCGGAATGATGCAACCCTCGGCATCGACCTTCATGCCGCGCGGCGTATCCGGGCACTTGTCGAGCTCGTCGGCCACGGTGTCGCCGTCGGTATCGATGAACGGCTTCGGCACTTCGCGAATCACTTCGACAATCTTGGGTTCCGGTGCCGGGATGGTCACGGTGCTCGACTCGCCGCGGCCGAGCGGGAATTCGAGACCCAGCGAGAAGCGGATGTCTTCGTTGCCGGCGCGGAACTCGTCACGGATGTAGCGGCCTTCAGCGCGGACGCGGATGCCGTGATAGAGGTCGGCGCTGACCAGGCCTGCGCCGGCGCCGTAGATCACGCTCGCGGCGTCGCGCTTGTCCGGCGTCACGTCGTTGTAGGCGCCGCCGACACCGAGCAGCAGGAACGGGTGCACCGGCGCCGAGCCTTGGCGCTCGGTGATCGTGTAGACCAGATCGACCATGCCGCTGTACTGGTAGAAATCGGTGCCGTTGCCGTTGCCGGTCGCGTAGATCGCCCAGTGGGCGCCACCTTCGATGCCGAGGTGCGGCGTGAACGAGTGACCGTAGAGCAGCGATACGCCGCTGCCGCTGCGAACGCCAGTGCGGGCTTTATCGGGAATTTCGTAGGTTGGCAGCACGCTGAGGTAATCGTGCTCGCCAACATTTTCCTCGCCCTGGGCAAGAGCGCCGCCACTGGCGAGCACCGCTGCCGCAATCAATGCATTACGCATGTTTTTCCCTGTATGAGCCTGTTCTGGATGGAACGGCGCACCTCCTGCCAACCCCTGCCTCAGGGCCGCAGATTGAGCACCGAATCATTCAAAGTCAATTATTTGACAGCAATAAGCTTGCCGACAAAATCGTCGGGCTTTACCAAACTAATCAAGCATTTGTATAGCGATAACAATGAACCCCCGGCCATCGGCAAGGGGTTCATTTTCATCTCAGCGGGCCTTGACCCGGAACTCGACACGACGGTTCAGCAAGTAGTCGTCTGGATTCCGTTCCGGCTTGATCTTCAGCTGCGATTCGCCGTAGCCAACCGCCTTCAGCTGATCAGGCGAAACGCCCTTGTCGATCAGGTAAGCGCGGACAGCATCGGCACGACCCTGTGACAGCTTGAGGTTGTAGGCCGCGGAACCCTGGCTATCGGTGTGACCGGCGATTTCGACCTGCAGCGAGCGCTGGCCGGCCATGCCCTTGGCGATGACGTCGAGCACCGACTGTGCATTCGGACGCAGCTTGGTTTCGTCGAGGTTGAAGGTGACGCCACGGAGTTCGATCAGCTGGCCGGCGAGGATGCAACCCTCGGCGTCGACCTTCAGGCCCTTCGGCGTATCCGGGCACTTGTCGAGTTCGTCAATGACGGTATCGCCGTCGGTGTCGATGAACGGACGCGGCACTTCCTTGTCGGTCTCGATGATCTTGGTTGCTTGCGGCGTGAATACCGTGGTCAGCGTCTGACGGACGCGGCCGAGCGGAATTTCCACGCCGATGCCGACGCTGGGATCGCCGTAGCCGCTTCTGTACGTGGAGTACGTGTAGCGGGCTTCGCCGCGAATGCGGACGTTGTGGAAGACCGGCGCGGTGACGAAGCCGACGCCGGCGTTGACGGCAAAGCTGGAATCGTCACGCGTATCGATCGCCACGTCATCGCTGTGCGTGCCGATGCCGATCAGCGCGAACGGAGTGATCGGCCGTTCGTCACGACGATCCCAAGGGGTCACGGTCAGATCGACGCCGCCCTGGACCTGGTAGAAATCGGAGCCTTTTCCGCGTCCGGTCTCGAAAAGCTGGAAAGCCACCCGGCCTTCCACCGAAAGCAGTTCATGGAACTGGTTGCCGTACATGAAGGCGATACCGCCGCCGATATTGTCGGTTCCCCGGCCGTTGTCGGGAAACACACCGGAAGCGATCACGCTGACGTAATCGTTCGATGTGTAGACGAGGCGATCGCGGACGATCGGTTCACCCTCGGCCAGCGCCGCGCTGCTGGCGCAGATCAAGGTCAAGGTCGCGATATTCTTGAGCATTTCCCTTCCTGAGTCGGTGTAATCAGTAGCTGCAACGGCGGTCAGCGCGGAACGCTTGCCGAGATTTTGAATGGTTATTTGCTCACAGTTTGGCCATAGGCCGCGCTATCGTCAAAGGGGTAGGTAAAATTGCAAGATCCGGACCCATCAGCGCGGCGCTCAAAAGCGGGTCGGGGCGTACGGTGCGAGGTCCAGGGTAGGGGGACGAGCGGACAAGATTTCTGCTACCAGCTGGCCGGTGATCGCCGACAAACTGACGCCCAGCATGCCGTGGCCGGTGGCCAGGGTCAGATTCGCGAGGTGCGGCGCACGGCCGATGATCGGCAGATCGTCCGGCGTCATCGGCCGCCAGCCGTACCATTCTTCTTCCACGGTCGGTCCGACCGGTTCCTGCAGATATTCCGCCGCGCCGCGCGAAAGCGCATCGAGCCGCAGCCGGTTCAGGCTGCTGTCGTAGCCGGCGAACTCCATTGTGCTGCCGAGCCGGTAGCCGGAATCCCAGGCGGTGACGCAGACGCTGCGTTCCTTCAGCACCATCGGAATGACCGGCGCGATGCCGGGCCGGCTGTAGGTGATCGAATAGCCCTTGCCCGGCTGGATCGGAATCTTCAGGCCCAGCGCCTGCCCGAACTGAGGCGACCAGGCGCCGAGGGCAAGTACCACATCCCGGCCGCGATACGGGCCGCCCGAGGTCTGCACCGAGTCGATCCGGCCGTTGGCAGTCTCGAAGCCGGTGATCTGCACGCCCTGCTCGATGACGCCGCCGGCTGACCGGACGGCGCGGACCAGTTCGGCCATGTAGGTGTTCGGCCGCAGCCGTGCGTCATCGGGATGGAAGTAGCCGCCGGCCACCGAGTCGTTCAGCGCCGGTTCCCTGGCGCGCAGGGCCGGGCCATCGAGCGCTTCACAGGGAATGCCGAGCGAACGCAGCAGCACCGCATCCGGGGCGGCGTGCTCGTAGCCGGCGGCCTCGCGATAGACATACAGCGTGCCGCTGCGCTCGAACTCGCAAGCTAGGCCTTCGTCGGCGATCAGTTGTTCGAGGCGGAGACGCGAGGCCTTCAGCAGGATGGCCTTGGTCTGCGCCGTGGCCAGGAAGTCGCGTTCGTTGCACAGCTTCGCGAAGCGCAGCAGCCAGCCGAGCAGGGCCGGATCGAGGCTGGGCTTGATGCGCAGCGGCGCGTCGGCTTTGAGCATCCACTTCAGCGCCTTGGCCAGGGTGCCGGGCGCGTGCAGCGGCAGATGGCTGGGCGTGATGGTGCCGCAGTTGCCGTGGCTGGCCGCGCTGCCGGGCGTCTTCTGCTCCAGGATGGTCACCGCCCGGCCGGCGCGCAGGCAGAACAGCGCCACGCTCAGGCCGATGACGCCGCCGCCGAGGATCAGGACATCGCAGGAGCGGGCGGACGCGCCGGCGGGCTGGGAACTGCTGTTGTTCATCGGGGATGAGGACGGGGCTCGCGCCCGGCTGCGTTCGAGAGCGCGGACTATAGAGCGGGCGGGACTTCCCTTCAGCTTGAGGCGCGGCTGATCGCTACACTCGCGCCCTCTTTAAAGATGGATCCGCCGATCGATGAGCGCTTCCGACCTGCTGGCCCGCGTATTCACCGCCAGCCCTTTCGTGGCGTCGGTCTTCCGGCGCGAGCAGGCCTGGGCCGATGCCGCCTGGGCTGACGGCGAATTCGCAGGCACGCTGCCACCGGTTGCCGGGCGGCTGAGCGAAGCCTGCGCCGGCAGCGCCGACGAAGCCGCGCTGATGCGCGCGCTGCGTCGCTTCCGCAATCGCGAGATGGCCCGCATCGCGGTGCGTGACATCGCCGGTTACGCGACGCTGGACACCACGCTCGGTGATCTGTCCGATCTCGCCGATGCCGCGATCGACGTCACCATGAGCTTCGTCGCCATCACGCTGCAGGCGCGCCACGGCCGGCCGATCGCGGCTGATGGCAGTCTGGCCCTGCCGTTCGTGCTCGGCATGGGCAAGCTCGGCGGCCGCGAGCTGAACTTCTCCAGCGACATCGACCTGATCTTCGGCTACACCGCCAATGGCGACACCGACGGTGCCCGCTCGCTGGCCAACGAGGAGTACTTCGCGAAGCTGGCCCGCGATACCAGCCGCCTGCTGGCGTCGGCTACCCAGGATGGCTTCGTGTTCCGTGTCGACACCCTGCTGCGGCCGTTCGGCAGCGTCGGCCCGTTCGCGGCCTCGGCGTCGGCGATGGAGGACTACTACCAGACGCATGGCCGCGAATGGGAGCGCTACGCGATGGTCAAGGCGCGGCCCTGCGCCGGTGATCTTGCCGCCGGTTGCGCGCTGCTCGATCGCCTGCGGCCGTTCGTCTATCGCCGCTATCTCGACTACGGGGCGCTCAATTCGCTGCGCGATCTGAAGGGTCTGATCGATCGCGATGCCCAGGCCAAGGGCGCTGTCGACAACCTCAAGCTCGGCCCCGGCGGCATCCGCGAAGTGGAGTTCATCGTCCAGCTGTTCCAGCTGACTCGCGGCGGCCAGGACGCCCGCCTGCGCGACGCCCGGCTGCGGCCGGTACTGGCCTATCTCGGCGAGGCCGGCCTGCTGCCGGCCGATGCCGCGCAGGCACTCGATGCCGCCTACGTGCTGCTGCGTCGCGCCGAGAACGCCGTGCAGTTGCATGGCGATCTTCAGACCCATGTGCTGCCGACCAACGAAACCACCCGCGCAGCGTTTGCCGCGGCACTCGGCAGCGCCGACTACACGGCGGCGATGGTGCCGCTGGAAGCCGCTCGTCAGCGCGTGCGCCGCGAGTTCGAGCGCCTGTTCGCGGAACCGGAAAAGACGCCGCAATCCCGATGCTTCGACAGCGCTGCCGGTGAAGCCTGGGGCACCTCGGCCGAAGACCCTGAGACCCTGTCGGCGCAGGGCTTCGGCAGCGGCGCCGCGCTGGTCGCCAAGGCGCTGACCGATCTGCGCCAGTCGCGGCAGATGCGCACCTTGAGCGATGCCGCCCAGCAACGCCTGCGCACCTTGCTGCCGCTGCTGCTCGATGAAGCGATCAAGCAGCCGGAGCCGGCCGTCGCCGCAACCCGCGTCTTCGAAGTGATCGCCGCCACCCTCGGCCGCAGCACCTATCTGATCCTGCTGCACGACTCCGCCATGGCTCGCGCCGCACTGCTGCGTCTGTGCGCCGCCAGCCCCTGGCTGACCACCTTGCTGGCACGCACGCCGGCGCTGCTCGATGCGCTGCTCGATCCACGGCTGGCCACCGAAGCGCCATCGAAGGTCCAGCTGCGGGACGACCTGGTGACGCGCTACGCCCGGGTCGAAGCCAGCGATGTCGAAGCGCAGATGGACGTGCTGCGCCGCTATCGCCAGGAGATGACCCTGCGCATCGCCGCCAGCGATCTGGCCGGCAGCCTGCCGCTGGTCCAGGTCAGCGATCGGCTGACCTGGCTGGCCGAAGCGATCGTCGATCGCGCGCTGGCCAGCGGCTGGGCGCAGCTTGCCGAAGCCCATGGCGAGCCCAGTCATGCCGATGGCCGCCCGGCCGGTTTCGCGATCCTCGGTTACGGAAAATTCGGCTCGATCGAACTCGGCTACGGCTCCGATCTCGATCTGGTCTTCGTCTACGACTGCGATGCCCCGGATGCCGCCACCAATGGCGCGCGGCCGCTCAGCAATGCCCAGTTCTTCGCCCGGCTCGGTCAGCGCATCGTCCATTACCTGGCCACCCAGACGCCGGCCGGCCGCGCCTACGAAATCGATCTGCAGCTCCGGCCCAGCGGCAACTCCGGCCTGGTGGTCAGCGGCCTGCCGAGCTTTGCCCGCTATCAACGCGAATCCGCCTGGACCTGGGAGCACCAGGCACTGCTGCGGGCGCGAACCATCGCCGGCAGTGATGCCCTCTGCGCGGCGATCGCCGACGTGCGCCGCGAAGTGCTGTGCCGGGTCCGTAATGCCGAAACCCTGCGCCGCGAAGTGGTCGAGATGCGCACCAGGATGCGCACCAGCCTGGAGAAGCGCACGGCCGGCAAGTGGGACGTCAAGCAGGGTGCCGGTGGCCTGATCGACGCCGAATTCCTGACCCAGTACCTGTGCCTGCGCGATGCCCACAGCGAGGCGCGGCTGATCGAATACACCGACAACTGGCGGCAGCTGGAAGCACTGGCCGATGCGCAGCGGATCACCGCCGAGCAGAAGGACAGCCTGCTGCACGCCACCCGGGTCTATCGCGGCTGGCTGCATCGCCGCGCCTTGCAGCAGGCCGATGGTCTGGCCGATCAGGCAGACTTTGCCGAAGCGCGCGCCGCCGTCGCGGCGTTGTGGCAGCAACTTGTCATTGGAGAAGTGCAGTGATCGTCGTC
>NZ_JAHFRY010000123.1 GCF_023266035.1 Nevskia sp. | reverse complement strand
CCGCCGTCGAGCCGAACGAAACCTTCCTGGTCAACCTGAGCAGCCCGAGCGGAGCAACGATTGCCGACGCACAAGGCCAGGGCACGATCGTCAACGATGATGCGGCGGCAGCACCAAGCTTCAGCGTCAACGATGTCTCGATCAGCGAAGGCAACAGCGGCACCAAGAACATCACGTTCACGGTGACCCTGTCACCGGCTGCGACCAGCGCGGTCGCAGTCAGTGCCGCCACCGCCAACGGCACGGCGACCGCGGGCTCGGACTACACCGGCGGCAGCGCGACGCTCAGCTTCACGGTGGGTCAGACCTCGAAGACGGTCAGCCTGCCGGTGAAGGGCGACACCACGGTGGAACCGGACGAAACCTTCTTCGTCAATCTCATGAACCCGACCGGCGGCGCCGTGATTGGCGATGCCCAAGGCGTCGGCACCATCGTCAACGACGACGGCCCGGCGACGCCGAGCCTGGCGATCAACGACGTGAGTCTGAGCGAAGGCAACGCTGGAACCAGCAACGCCGCATTCACGGTCAGCCTGTCGGCGGCAGCAACCGGCCCGGTGACGGTCGCCTATGCCACCGCCAATGGTACGGCGACCGCAGGATCGGACTACGTGGCCGGCAGCGGTACGCTGACCATCCCGACCGGCAGCACCAGCGTGACGGTCAACGTGGCGGTCAACGGTGACACCGCGGTCGAGCCGGACGAGACCTTCGTCATCAATCTGAGCGGCGCTAGCGGCGCGACGATTGCCGACGGCCAGGGTCAGGGCAGCATCGTCAACGACGACACTGCCACTACCGCACCCAGCTTCAGCATCAACGATGTCTCGGTGGTCGAGGGCAACAGCGGCACGCGCAATGCCACGTTCACGGTGACGCTGTCGCCGGCTGCGGCCACCGCCGTCACGGTCACCGCATCGACTGCCAATGGCACGGCAACGGCCGGCTCGGACTACACCGGCGGCAGCCTCACGCTCAGCTTCACGGCCGGGCAGACCTCGAAGACCGCCAGCCTGCCGGTGCGGGGTGACACCACCGTCGAGCCGAACGAAACCTTCTTCGTGAACCTCACGAATCCGACCGGCGGTTCGGTGATCGGTGACGCCCAGGGTATCGGCACGATCGTCAACGACGACTGATCGTCGGCGTAGATCGGCAAAGCCGGTCAGGCTGGGTGGGAATACCGCTCAGCCTGACCGGCTTTTTCGTTTCTGGCCGCCCTGGCCACGGCTCAACCGATCAGTGCCAGCAGCCCGGCCGCGCTGGTGCGCAGGTTGTCGTGCCAGCCCTTGCCGACGATCTCCTGCCCAGTGATCGAATCCCTGAACGGCATCACTTCACCGCTACCGATCACCAAGCGGTAGTCGACAGTGATCTCGGTGCCGGCCGGCAAATCGCTGCCGGCGAAGATGAAGCCGAGATGCCAGAGCGCGGTCGGCTCGAAGCTGTGGTTGACGTAGCACTCGTCCGACCATTCCGGCGTCAACGAATACCAGTCCTCGAACCAGCGCACGCTCGACTCGGCTTCGATCGAATCGGCCGGGAACTGGCGCAGCTTCGCTTCCGGCCAGACGGTGTGGATGTTGTCCGGCGCAATGATCACCCGGCCCTTGGCCACATCTTCGGCGAGGAACAAACCCTTGCCGGCAAGCGGGATCGCAGACGCTTCGACGCGATACTGCGGAACGATCATCAGTGCTTGAGCTGCGACTGCTCGCTGCCTTCGGCGACGAACAAGGTTGCCGCATCGCTGCGTGAATAGACGTAATCGCGGCCGCAGAATTCGCAGATGATTTCGACCTTGCCCTGCTCGGCAACAATCTTGTCGACCTCATCGCGGCCCAGCGACAGCAGCAGCAGCGAGATGCCTTCGCGCGAGCAGCGGCAGGCGATGTTGACCGACTGCGCAGCGTGCAGTTGCCAGTCCTCGTTGGCGAACAGACGCCGCATCAGCGTTTCCGGCTCGGCACTGAGCAACTCATCAGCGCTCAAGGTACCGGCGAGGATAGCCAGATGCTCCCAGACTTCCTCGGTCGCCTTGGTGTGTTCCAGCGGCAGGCGCTGCAGCATGAAGCCGGCGATGCGATCGCCGCTCGCTGCCAGCCTTACCAGGGTCGGCAGCTGTTCGCTCTGGGCGAAATAGCCTTCCAGCGATTCGCTGAGACTGTCGCCATCGATCGGCACCATCGCCTGACGGCTCGGTTGCGCGTCATCGGCCGGCTCCAGCATCAAAGCCAGCACGCCGTCGCTGAGCAGTTCGGCATAGCTGCCGTCGATCTGCGGCGCCGCCTTGGCCATCGCGCGGACGGTCAGCGGCGCGCCTTCACGCTGCACCACCTGGGCGACCAGCAGCTTGATCGCCCGCTCGCCCTGGAATTGAAGATTGATGCGGCCTTCGAAACGGGTATGCGTCGCCAGCAGCGGCATCGCCGCCATCGTCTGGGCGACGAGGCCGCGCACCGCCGGATCGTAGGCGCGCATGTCGAGCATCTCGGCAGCGCCGGTATCGATGACCACGAACGCGCCGTGCGCGATGTGGTTATCGAACTTGAACGGGATCAGCAGGTTCATGTCAGCCCGCCAGACGTTCCTTGAGCAGACGGTTCAGCGCATCCGGATTGGCCTTGCCCTGCGTCGCCTTCATCGCCTGGCCGACGAAGAAACCGTACAGCTTGTCCTTGCCGCCGCGGTAATCGGCGAGCTGCTGGGGATTCTTCGCGATCACGTCGTCGATGGCGGCGATGATCGCCGACTCGTCGGTGACCTGGACCAGACCCTTGGCCTTGATGATCTCGTCGGCCGAGCCTTCGCCGGCCACCATCGCCTCGAACACGTCCTTGGCGATCTTGCCGTTGATGGTCTTGTCGGCGATGCGCTTGAGCAAGGCGGCAAAGGCTTCCGCGGTGATCGGCGATTCCTCGATGCCCTTGCTCATCTTGTTCAGCGCGCCGAGCAGATCGGTGGCCACCCAGTTCGCGCACAGCTTGGCTTCCGCGCCGCTTGCCGCAACCACGGCTTCGTAATACGACGCCAGTTCACGCGACGAAGTCAGCGTCTTGGCGTCGTAGTCGGACAGACCGAACTCGGCGACGAAGCGCGCGCGCTTGGCTTCCGGCAGCTCCGGCAGAGACTTGCGGATGGCGTCGATGTAGTCCTGGGTGCAGACCACAGGGAGCAGGTCCGGATCCGGGAAATAGCGGTAGTCGTTGGCGTCTTCCTTCGAGCGCATCGCCTTGGTTTCGCCGGTGTCCGGGTTGAACAACCGGGTTTCCTGGCGAATCGTCCCACCGGCCTCGATCACTTCGATCTGGCGTTCGATCTCGTATTCGATCGCTTTCTCGACATAGCGGAACGAGTTGACGTTCTTGGTCTCGGTGCGGGTGCCGAACTTCGGCGCGCCGATCTTGCGGACCGAGACATTGGCATCGCAGCGGAACGAACCTTCCTGCATGTTGCCGTCGCAGATGCCGAGATAGACCACCAGTTGGTGCAGCTTCTTCAGATAGGCGACCGCTTCCTGCGCGGTGCGCAGGTCCGGTTCCGACACGATCTCGATCAGCGGCGTACCGGCGCGATTGAGATCGATGCCGGACGACTTCTGGAAGCCTTCGTGCACCGACTTGCCGGCGTCCTCTTCGAGATGCGCGCGGGTGATGCCGATGCGCTTCGTCGAGCCGTCTTCCAGTTCGATGTCGAGCAGGCCTTCATAGACGATCGGCAGCTCGTACTGCGAGATCTGATAGCCCTTCGGCAGATCCGGATAGAAGTAGTGCTTGCGCGCGAAGACGCTGCGATCGGCGATCTTGGCGCCGACCGACAAGCCGAAGGTCACTGCCTTCTTGACCGCGTCGACATTCAGCACCGGCAGCATGCCCGGCATGCCGAGGTCGATCGGCGAAGCCTGACTGTTCGGCTCGGCGCCATAGGCGATTGCGGAACCGGAGAAAATCTTCGACTGGGTCGACAGCTGGCAGTGCACTTCGAGACCGATGACGGCTTCCCAACCGGCTGGAATGATCATGACGCGTACTCCGTCGGCCACTTCGTGTGGAAGTCAGTCGCCTGCTGGTACTGATGCGCGACGTTCAACATGCGCGCCTCGGCGAAGAAGTTGCCCATCAGCTGGAAACCGGTCGGCAAGCCATCGACGAAACCGCAAGGCAGGCTCATCGCCGGGATGCCGGCCAGGTTGGCAGCGATCGTGTAGATGTCGTTCAGGTACATCGCCACCGGGTCATCGCTGTTTTCGCCGAACTTGAAGGCGACGTCGGTCGCGGTCGGGCTCAGCACCAGGTCGATGCCGTCGGCGAAGGCGCGCTTGAAGTCGTCGTAGATCAGCCGGCGGACTTTCTGGGCCTGCAGGTAGTAGGCGTCGTAATAGCCATGGCTCAGCACATAGGTGCCGATCATGATGCGGCGCTGCACTTCGGCACCGAAGCCTTCGCCGCGACTGCGCTTGTAGAGTTCCTCGAGCGACTTCGCGCCCTCGGCGCGATGGCCGTAGCGCACGCCGTCGAAGCGGGCGAGGTTCGAGCTGGCTTCGGCCGGGGCGACGACGTAATAGGTCGGCACGCTGAGCGGCGAATTCGGCAGCGAGATTTCCTTGAAGTTGGCGCCCAGCTTGGTCAGCGTGGCAATCGCCTGCTCGATCCGCTCGCGGACACCAGCCGACATGCCGTCGGCGAAATATTCCTTCGGCAGGCCAATGGTCAGGCCGCGGATGCTGGTGTTCAGGCCGCTCACCAGGTCATCGACCGGGCGCTCGACACTGGTGGAATCCTTGGGATCGAAGCCGGACATCGCCTGCAGCACCTGGGCCGCATCTTCGGCCGAGCGGGCGACGACGCCAGCCTGATCGAGGCTCGATGCGAAGGCGATCATGCCGTAGCGCGATACCCGGCCGTAGGTCGGCTTGATGCCGGTCAGGTTGGTCAACGCGGCAGGCTGGCGGATCGAACCGCCGGTGTCGGTGGCGGTGGCAACCGGTGCCAGGCCGGCGGCGACGCAGGCGACCGAGCCACCGGACGAACCGCCCGGCACGCGGGTCTTGTCCCAGGGATTGCAGACCGGGCCGTAGAACGAGGTTTCGTTCGACGAGCCCATCGCGAACTCGTCCATGTTCAGCTTGCCGAGCATGACCATGCCGGCGGCGTCGAGCTTCTCGACGATGGTCGCGTCGTACGGCGCGATGAAGGTATCGAGCATCTTCGAGCCGCAGGCGGTGCGCACGCCCTGGGTGCAAAAGATGTCCTTCTGGCCGATCGGGATGCCGGTCAGCAGGCCGGCGTTGCCGGCGGCGATCACCGCATCGGCGGCATCGGCCTGCTTCAGCGCGCGCTCGGCGGTGATCGTCACGTAAGAGTTCAGCGCGCCGTCATGGGCGTCGATGCGCTTGAGGAAATGCTGGGTCAGTTCCCGCGACGAGAACTTCTTCTCGCGCAGGCCCGCCGCAAGCTGGGCAATGGTCTGGGTATGCATGATTTCTTGAGCGTGTTGAGGTACGGCGTGCCGGATGCGTCAAAGGCCAGGGGCCTCGCGCCATCCGACTACTCGATGACTTTCGGGACCAGGTACAGGCCATCCTGGGTTTCCGGAGCGATCGCCTGATAGTCGTCGCGGCGATCGGTTTCGCTGATCGTGTCCGGACGCAGTCGCTGCACCATGTCCAGCGGGTGCGCCATCGGCGAGACGTTGGCGGTATCGACCGACGACAGGCGATCGACCATTTCCAGAATGTTCGACAGTTGTCGCGCGTACGGCTCAACCTGCTCGGGATTCAACTCCAGGCGCGCCAACTGGGCGACCTGGCGGATTTGTTCGGGGCTCAGACTCATGCGGGACTCGTGCGGATGGGGAGCGCATCGGCGCTGAAGTTTTCCGCAGAAGAAGATGCGGAAGAACCGGAAAACCCCAGGAAACCTCCAGCAAACTGGTAGTAGCGACGGGGGTTTCAAGGCTGGCGCGATGATAAACGATCACGGGCCGGCCTCCCCGGCAAAAAATTCGTTGCTCACTGCTGCTGCGACCGCCCAGGGCCGCAGCGCAACATGCGCGGCAGGGCTTCAGGTATATTTCTGCCCAAATCAGCGTCGGTCGCCTCTCCTTGCGACTGTCGCTTCCCGCCGGTTCCGCTAGCGCCCCCTCAAGCCCAGCCCTTCAATAATCGCGATGTTCGACGCCGTCCGCCGCCTGTTTGTCAACGACCTTTCCATCGATCTCGGCACCGCCAACACGCTGATCTATGTGCGTGACGAGGGCATCGTTCTGAACGAGCCTTCCGTCGTCGCAATCCGCCTCGATTCCCGCGGCGCGAAAAAGATCGAAGCGGTCGGCATCGATGCCAAGCGCATGCTCGGCCGCACGCCGACCAATATCTCGACCATCCGTCCGCTGCGCGACGGCGTGATCGCCGACTACACCGTGACGGAGAAGATGCTGCAGCACTTCATCCGCAAGGTGCAGAAGGGCCGCGTGATGCGCCCGATGACCCGCGTCGTGGTCTGCGTGCCGTACGGCTCGACCCAGGTCGAGCGCCGGGCGATCAAGGAATCGGTCGAAAACGCCGGCGCCCGCAAGGTCTACGTAATCGAAGAACCGATTGCCGCAGCGCTCGGCGCCGGCATCCCGATTTCCGAAGCGCGCGGCTCGATGGTCGTCGACATCGGCGGCGGCACCTCGGAAGTGGCGGTGATCTCGCTGAACGGCATCGTCTACGCCGAATCGGTGCGCATCGGCGGTGACCGCTTCGACGAAGCGATCGTTTCCTACGTGCGCCGCCAGTACAACATGCTGATCGGCGAAGCCACGGCCGAGCGCATCAAGCAGGAAATCGGCACCGCGTTCCCGGGCACCGAAGTGCAGGAAATCGACATCGTCGGCCGCCATCTGGCCGCTGGCGTGCCGCGCAACTTCACGATGAATTCCAACGAGATCCTCGACGCGCTGCAGGAGCCGCTGGCCGGCATCGTCAAGGCGGTCAAACAGGCACTGGAGCGCACGCCGCCGGAACTGGGTTCCGACGTTGCCGAGCGCGGCATCGTGCTGACCGGTGGTGGCGCGCTGTTGCGCGATCTCGACAAGCTGATCTCGGAAGAAACCGGCCTGCCGGTGATCATCGCCGACGACCCGCTGACCTGCGTGGCCCGTGGCGGCGGCATGCTGCTCGACATGCTCGATCAGAAGGGCGACATCTACCTGATCGACTGAAGTCCGATTGGACTGCGCGCTGATGGATAAGCCCCGGCCCCGTCCGGGGCTTTTTCGTCAGGGCAGCCGATGGCGGGGCCGAAGCCCGATTTTCTGAGTAAAGACAGTGAAAAGCGGTTGTCGCCCCGGCGCTTGCACCCTATTCTTCCGCGATTCCCGCACCCGCTGCGGACGACGCCCCGCTGAACCTGCGCCCGGCCCTTGAACACCACGCTTAGCGACTCCTCGCGCAACTCACAAGCTTCGCGCGGCTCCATGCTGGGGCTGAAGGCGGTGCTGTTCATCGCGCTGTCGATCACCCTGATGGTGGCCGAGAACCGGGGCGCGAAAGTCGAGCCGCTGCGCCAATGGCTGTCCTGGGCACTGACGCCGGTGATGTGGCTGGCGGCGTCGCCGGCCAATGTCTCGAACAGCGTCGACTACTTCCATTCCCGGGAAACGCTGCGCGACGAAAACCGCGAACTGCGCGATCGCCTGCTGCAGCAGGATGCGCGGCTGCTGCGCCTGGCGTCGCTGGAAGCCGAGAATGTCCGCATCCGCGAGTTGCTGGCCTCGTCCAGCGCGCTGCAGGACCGGGTGCTGATCGCCGAAATTCTCGCCACCAGCCAGGATCCGTACCGGCATCAGATCGTGCTCAACAAGGGCGGCAAGGACAGCGTCTATCGCGGTCAGGCCGTGCTCGATGCCTACGGGATCATGGGCCAGGTGGTGCAGGTCAACCAGGGTTCGTCGGTGGCGCTGCTGATCTCCGATCCCGATCACGGCATCCCGGTGGAGATCAACCGCACCGGCCTGCAGACGATCGCGCTCGGCCGCGGCGATGGCCACGGTCTGTCGCTGCCCTATCTGCCTGGCAATGCCGATGTGAAGGTCGGCGATCTGCTGGTCTCGTCCGGACTCGGCGGCCGCTTTCCGGCCGGCTACCCGGTCGGTGAAATCCACGAACTGCGACATGCCGGCGGTGAAAGCTTCATGGAAGCGATCGCCTATCCGAAAGCGCATCTGAATCAGGGCCGCCAGGCACTGCTGGTCTGGAGCGAGCGGGCGCTGCCGTCCTCGGCGCCGGGTGAAGAAACGGTGCACGTACCAATCGATCTTCCCGCCAAACCACCGGCGAAGGCGCCGAAACAGGCGGTGGTGCCATGAACGGCATGCTGGTGTTCCTCGGCAGCCTGCTGCTGGCGCTAATGCTGCAGATCGTCCAGTTGCCGGACTGGGCAGCGATGGCGCGGCCCGCCTGGCCCTTGCTGGTAATCGGCTTCTGGGCGCTGTACGCGCCGACCTCGCCGGCCATCGCCGCCGCCTGGGTGCTGGGCCTGTGCTGCGATGTGCTGCTCAATGCCGCACTCGGCCAGCACGCGCTGGGGCTGGTGGTGGTGGCGTTCCTGATTCGCCGGCTGCGCGGCACCCTGATCCTGTTTTCATCGTGGCAGGTGGCCTTGGCGCTGGCGCCGATCTGGGCGCTGTACATCTTCCTGATGTTCTGGATCGATGGTCTGGCCCGGCATGCAGCCGACGCCAACCTGCGCTGGCTGCCGATCCTGTCGACGACCTTGGTCTGGCCGCTGACCGCCGGCCTGCTCGATTCGATCCTCAGCCGCCGGGCGCGACGCAACCGCATGCGTCTGCCATGAGTGCATCGCTGTGAATGCACCGGGCTCGTCGCGCAGCGGTTTCGACGCGATCAAGAACCTCTACGAAGAAAAACGCACCTTCACCGGCCGCGTCGTCTTCGCGGCGGTGCTGTGCCTGCTGATGATCGGCATGCTCGCCGCGCGCCTGATCGACCTGCAGCTGGTCCGTCACGATTACTACTCGACACGCGCCGACGACAACCGCATGCGGCTGACGCCGATCGCGCCGGTCAGAGGACTGATCTACGACCGCAACGGTGCGCTGCTGGCGCAGAACCTGCCGAGCTTCGTGCTCGACATCACGCCCGAACGCGTCCGCAATCTGAACGACACGCTGGAACGCCTGAAGGCCTATGTGCGCCTCACCGATCAGGACATCGCCCGCTTCCGCGAGCGCATGCGCAAGGGGCCGCGCTATCGCAGCGTCACCCTGCGCTCGAACCTGACGCCGGAGGAAGTGGCGCGCTACCAGCTCAACCGCTTCGACTTCGAAGGCGTGGAAGTCAATGCCGGCCTGGTCCGCGACTACCCGCTCGGCGAAAGCGCGGCGCACATCATCGGCTACGTCGGCGGCATCAGCGAAGCCGATTACGCCAGGCTCGAAGCCGCCGATTACGAAGGCTTGTCGCAGATCGGCAAGTCCGGTGTCGAGCGCAGCCACGAGGATCTGCTGCGCGGCACGCCAGGCACCAAGATCGTCGAAGCCAATGCCGCCGGCCGGCCACTGCGCGAACTCGAATCGCGGCCCGGCAGCTCCGGCCAGAATCTGTACATGAGCCTCGACTCCCAGCTACAGCTGGTGGCCGAAAAAGCGCTCGGTGATCTCGATGGCGCGGTGGTCGCGATCGACCCACGCAATGGCGAAATCCTGGCTTTGGTATCGAAGCCCGGCTACGACCCGAAGCTGTTCGTCGAAGGCATCGATGCCGCCAGCTATCGCGGCCTGCTCGAAGACAAGAGCCGGCCGCTGTACAACCGCGCACTGCTCGGCACCTATCCGCCGGGATCGACGATCAAGCCGTTCATGGCCACCGCGGCGCTGAACTTCAAGACCGTGACGCCGGATACCGGCATCTACTGCTCGGGCTCGATGACCCTGCCCGGCAGCTCGCGCAAGTACCGCTGCCACAAGCGCCAGGGCCACGGCACGGTCAATCTCGACAGCGCCATCGCCAAGTCCTGCGACATCTACTTCTATCAGGCGGCGATGAATCTCGGCATCGATCGCATCGACGAAATCCTCGGCCAGTTCGGTTTCGGAAAACCGACCGGCATCGATGTGCCGAACGAGAAAGGCGGTCTGCTGCCGTCGAAGGAATGGAAGCGCCGCGTCTACAAGCAGGTCTGGTTTCCGGGTGAAACCCTGAGCCTCGGCATCGGTCAGGGCTATCTGACAACCACGCCGCTGCAGCTCGCCCAGGGCACTGCCCGCCTGGCGATGCGCGGCCTCGGCTTCAAGCCGCACGTGCTGCATGCGATCGCCGATCCGGCCACCGGTGCCATTGCCGGCGTAGCGCCCGAAGCACTGCCGCCGTTGACCGGTCAGAGTGCCGAACTTCAGGAACGGGTGATTCATGCGATGCAACTGGTGACCATGTTTCCGGGCGGCACCGCGTACCGCGCGTTCAAGGACGCGCCGTACAGCTCGGCCGGCAAGACCGGCACCGCGCAGGTCGTCGGCCTCAAGCAGGAGGAGACGGTGGCACCGACCTTCGACTCGACGCCCAAGCATCTGCGCGATCACGCGCTGTTCATCGCCTTCGCGCCGGTCGATGCGCCGCGTATCGCCATTGCCGTGATCGCCGAACACGCCGGTCACGGTGGCTCGGTGGCAGCACCAGTCGCCCGCCAGATCATGGATCAGTACCTGCTCGGCAAGGTGTTGTACAACGAAGATCCTGCCGGTGCCGCCGCAGCGGCGGCGGCCGCTGCGGCGGCCGACCCGGCGCTGGAAGCCGAGGAAGGCGTGCCGGCCGACGATGAAGAGCCACCTCCTGCGAGCCCACCGCCGGCGACGACACCGCGATGAATACCTCGGTCATCAGCCGCGCCCCGAACCAGTCGGTCAGCCTCGCCGATCGGCTGATCCGCGTGCACATCGACCTGTGGCTGATGTTGCTGCTGCTGGTGCTCGGCGTGGTCGGCCTGCTGGTGCAGTACTCGGCCAGCGGCCATTCGATGGCGGTAGTCCTCAATCAGGCGGAACGCCTTGGCATCGGCTTCGCGGTGATGGTCGTCGCGGCCCAGGCGCCGCCGGAGTTCTATCGAGCAGCAGCGCCGTGGCTGTACGGCTTCGGCGTGGTGATGCTGGTGGCGGTGCTGGTGCTCGGCGATCACGCCAAGGGCGCGCAGCGCTGGCTCGATCTCGGCGTGCTGCGCTTCCAGCCGTCGGAAATCCTCAAGCTGGCGATGCCGATGGCAGTCGCCGCCTGGCTGCATACCCGGGCGCTGCCGCCGAAGATTTCGACCATCCTGATCACCCTGGCGATCATCGGCGGGCCGACCGTGCTGATCGCCATGCAGCCCGATCTCGGCACCGCGATGCTGGTACTGGCCGCCGGCGTGCTGGCGCTGTACTTCGGCGGCCTCGGCATCCGCTGGATCCTGATGGTGATCGCCGCGATGGCCGCCGCCGCGCCGCTGCTCTGGCTGAAGCTGCACGATTACCAGAAGAACCGCGTGCTGACCTTCCTCGATCCGGAACGCGACCCGCTCGGCACCGGCTATCACATCACCCAGTCGAAGATCGCGATCGGCTCCGGTGGCCTGTTCGGCAAGGGCTGGCTGGCCGGCACCCAGGCGAAGCTCGATTTCCTGCCGGAATCGCACACCGATTTCATCTTCGCGGTCTATTCCGAAGAACTCGGCCTGCTCGGCGAAGCGGTGCTGATGGCGCTCTACGCCGCAATCGTCGGCCGCGGCCTGTATATCGCGCTCCGTGGCCAGGACAGCTTCCAGCGCCTGCTCGCCGGCTCGCTGGCGATGACCTTCTTTATCTACGTGTTCATCAACATGGGCATGGTCATCGGCCTGCTGCCGGTGGTCGGTGTACCGCTGCCGCTGGTGAGCTTCGGCGGCACTTCGGCGGTCACCCTGCTGGCCGGCTTCGGCATGCTGATGTCGGTCTACACGCACCGCAAACTGCTTTCCAACTGAGGAGCCCTTGATGCAGACACGACTCCTCCCAAGCGCCCTGCTGGGCCTACTGCTCGCAACCACCGCCAACGCGCCGGTCATTGCCGACTACGCCCATCACCCGAAAACACCGCTGTTGCTGAAGACGCTGCACGACGATTACGGCTTTTCCGCCGAAGATCTCGACGTGGTCAAGGCCGCGCTCGACGACGCCAAGAAGCTGCCGAAGCTGATCGAGAAAGAGGTCAACAACAAGGAAGCCGGCGGCCCGAAACCCGAAGACCAGCCGAACTACCTGCCGGACTGGAACGCCTACCAGCCGATCCACGTCAACGCCCGCAACATCGCCAACGGCGTGCGCTACCTGCGCGACAACGCCGAGTGGTTCGCCCGCGCCGAAGCCGAGTTCGGCGTGCCGCCAACGGTGGTCGCCGCGATCATGGGCGTGGAAACCAAGTACGGCACCTATTCCGGCAAGTACCGGGTGCTCGATGCACTGGCGACCCAGGGCTTCGATCATCCGCGCCGTGCGCCGTTCTTCTTTTCCGAGCTGACCGAATTCTTCGCCTTCGCCCGCGATGCCAGCCGCAAGCCGACCGAGCTGCTCGGCTCCTATGCCGGGGCGATGGGCTATGCGCAGTTCATGCCCAGCAACTACCGCTGGCTGGCGCTGGACTACGACAACGACGGCAAACGCGATCTCTGGAGCGGCCCGGACGCGATCGGCAGCATCGCCCACTACCTGACCCGCTACGACCCGAAGCGCGCCTGGCGTCGTGGCGAACCGCTGGTGGTGCCGGCCACCGCGAACAGCGCGCCGCCCGAAGGCTTTCCGCGTAACGGAAAATTCGCCGATCAGACCATCGCTTCGCTGCGCGCTGCCGGCGTGCAGGCGGCGATCGCCCTGCCGGACGAAACGCCGGTCGGCCTGGTGCAGCTGCGCCGCGGTCAGATCACCGAGTACTGGGTAGCGCTGCCGAATTTCTATGCGATCCAGACCTATAACCCAAGAGTTTTCTATGCAATGGCCGTGACGCAGCTCGCCAATGCGCTGGCCGAGGCGCAAGCCGCCGAGCACGCGGCACGATGAGGGTCTGGAAGGCACTGGTCGGCGCGGCCGTATTGCTGCTGGCCGCCTGCGTCACCGAGGCGCCGCGCCGCTATCCGGCACCCGAACCTGCGCCCAGCCCCAATTCCAGCCGCGTGCCGCGCACCACGACGCCGGCCCCGAAGACGCCAGGCCGGACGACGCCGGCATTGCCGCCGGCACCGGCCGGCGAGAAGGATCGCCCGCCCTCGGCGGACGAGATTCCGGCCAACGTCGGCGATATTCCCGATGCCGTGCCGGAGTCGGTCGAGAAGAGCCGCTACGGCAATCCCGAGTCCTACGAGGTGTTCGGCGTTCACTACGACGTGCTGCAGGACGCCGCCGGCTTCAAGGAGCGCGGCCATGCCTCCTGGTACGGCAAGAAATTTCACGGCCGGCGCACGTCCAGCGGCGAGACCTACGACATGTTCGCGATGAGCGGCGCGCACAAGACGCTGCCGATTCCGACCTATGCGCGGATCACCAATCTGTCGAACGGCAAGAGCGTGGTCGTCCGCATCAATGATCGTGGGCCGTTCCACTCCGGCCGCATCGTCGATCTGAGCTACTCCGCTGCTCATCGCATCGGCATCATCGGCGACGGTTCCGCCGAGGTGGAACTGGAAGTGGTCGATGCCAGCGGCCGCACCCTGGTCGCGGCCAATCCGCCGGCTGCGTCGGTGCCGGCGGCGAAGCCGGCCGTGGTCGCCGAAGTGAAGCCGCTGCCGCCCGGCCCGCCGATTGCGCTGCAGGTGGCCCGCAAGATCCAGCCGCGCTTTCTGCAGGCCGGTTCGTTTAGCGATTCCCGCAATGCGGCGACTTTCCGCGAGCATCTGGCGATCGCCGGCATCAAGCCGCTGCTGATGAAAAGCGAGACCCGTAACGGCCAGTGGCTGTACCGGGTGCTGGTCGGCCCGTTCGCCGATGCGGCGGCGCTGGAGGCGATGCGCCGCAAGCTCGCCGACGGCGAAACCCGCAGCATCCCGGTCAGCGAATGAGCCGATCACCGATGCTGCGCTGCGCCATCGAATCTGCTGCGCTACCATTTCGCCGCTCGGGCAAGCACCGTCCGAGCCCCGTTTCTCCCC
>NZ_JAHFRY010000122.1:8160-14152 GCF_023266035.1 Nevskia sp. | reverse complement strand
ATCTTCCTGGACTTCGCCACGCTGAACGTCTACACGCAGGTGGGACTGGTGACCCTGGACGGCCTGATCGCCAAGCACGGCATCCTGATCGTGCAGTTCGCCAACGAGCAGGTAGCGCTGGGCCACAGCAAGCGTGAAGCGATCGAGATCGCCGCCGAAACCCGTCTTCGGCCGATCCTGATGACCACCGCTGCGATGGTGCTCGGCGTCATGCCGCTGGTCATCGCCAGCGGTGCCGGCGCCGTCGGCCGCAATCACATGGGTCTGGTGATCGCCACCGGCATCACCATCGGTACGGTGTTCACGCTGTTCGTGGTGCCGGCGATGTACATGTGGCTTGCCAGTGCCCACAAGGCGAAAACGCCGGCCGCCGAGCTTGAAGCGGGATCGGAGCCTGCCCCGCAGCGGGGCTGAGTTCCCGAACCGGAGCGTTCGTTAAAAACCCTGCATCCGGGCTCACCGGATGCAGGGTTTTCTCGTTCTGAAAGCTCGAACAGTGGCGGCATGACGGCCTGAACCGTCATGCCGCCAATGCGGGTCAGTCGTCGCCGCGCTTTGCCGCCACGTTGATCAGGTACTGGGTGAGCAGCGGCACTGGCCGACCGGTCGCCGCCTTGCCATGCCAGGCAGTTCCGGCGATATCGAGATGCGCCCACTTCATCTTCTTCGTGAAGCGATGCAGGAACATGGCGGCAACGATTGCGCCCGCTTCACCGGCACCGACCGTCGCAATGTTCGCGATGTCGGCGAATTCGCTCTTGATCTGGCCGTCGTACTCGTTCCACAACGGCAGTTCCCAGGCGCGATCGCCGATCTGCTCGCCAGCCGCCAGCAGCTGGCGTGCCAGACCCGGCTGATTCGAGAACAGACCCGAGGCGTGGCTGCCAAGCGCAACGACGCAGGCACCGGTCAGCGTGGCCATGTCGATGCAGATGCGCGGGTCGTAGGTGCGCTCGGTGTAGGTCAGCGCATCGCACAGGATCAGGCGACCTTCGGCATCGGTGTTCAGCACTTCGATGGTGATACCGGCCATGCTGGTGACGATGTCGCCCGGCTTGCTCGCCGCGCCATCGGGCAGGTTTTCGCTCGCCGCGACGACGCCGATGACGTTGATCGAAAGCTTCAGTTCGGCCATCGCCGCGAAAGCGCCGATGACACTGGCGCCGCCGCACATGTCGAACTTCATTTCATCCATCTTCGCAGCCGGCTTGATCGAGATGCCGCCGGCGTCGAAGGTCAGGCCCTTGCCGACCAGCGCGATCGGCGCTTCGCCCGCCGTGCCCTTCAGGTATTCCATGATGATCAGCTTCGCCGGCTGGCGACTGCCGCGGCTCACCGACAACAGCGCGCCCATGCCGAGCGCTTCCATGTCCGACTCTTCGAGAATCTTGACCGTAAACTCGTACTTCTTGCCGAGATCGATGGCGGTCTGGGCCAGGAAGGTCGGCGTGCAGATATTGCCGGGCAGGTTCGACAGCCGCTTGGCCAGCGAAACGCCTTCGGTGATCGCCTGCGCTTCCTGCAGTCCCTTCTCGCCGGCAGGCAGATCGCTGCGCCGTGGCACGTCGAAGGTCAGGCGCTCGATCTTCGGCAGCACGATGTCTTCACGCGACTTCTCGCCGCGCATTTCGTCAAAACGATAGAACTCGGTACCGGTAGCCAGCGCCGCCTGCAGCACGTTCCACTGATAGTCACGGCCCTTGACCGGCAGATGCGTCAGATAACTGACGGCGTCGATCGCCCCGGTATTGCGCAGCGCTCTGGCGGCCGCCGAATGAACCTTGCGGAACGCCGCTTCATCGAAATCACGCTCCTTGCCGAGGCCGACCAGCAGCACGCGATCGCAGAACACGCCGGACACGTTGTGCAGGACAACAGTGCGGCCGAGTTTGCCGTCCATGTCCCCTCGACGCATGATGCTGCCGAGCAGACCGTCGCTGGCTTTGTCGATTGTTTCGGCCGCCTCGGTGGTGTTTCGGCGATCAAAGATGCCGACAATGACGCAGGCAACGCGCTGTTTCTCGGGGTTGCCGCTCTTGACGAAGTATTCCATTTTGATCTTTCAGTTTTAGGAATTGAATAGAGAGACTCGGCAGGTCGGCTGTCGATCTGAGAAGTTAAATTTGCTTATCCGAATCTAGCGAAATATCACGATTTTGCTAGCGGTTTTTTTTTACCAGAGTTGTGAATTGAGTGCTTCTTTCGTCAAGAACCTGTCTTTTTCACCGATTCTGATGAATTCCCATCAACGTGCCTGCAATTGCTTTGCCAGAAACTGTGATCCAGTTCCTTGACGGAAAGTTTTTCCAGGGGATTCCAGACGGCTTTTGCTGGCGTCGCGGTCCTGCTTTCGTTTCCCGGTGGCTCGCCAGCATCGGCTTATGGTCAGTTACGATAGGGGCCGTGAACCGTCATCTTTAATGAACCAGCGCATTCTCGACCGCTACCTGCTGCGCGAAGTGTTGTCCGCGTGGGCGGCCGTCACTTTCATCCTGCTGGCGATCATGATCGCCACCCGTTTCGCCAGCGTGCTGGGCGTCGCCGCCAAGGGCGAGTTGCCGCGCGAGCTGCTGATGAACGTCGCGCTGCTGTCCAGCCTCCGCTATCTGGTGATCCTGATCCCGGTGTCGCTGCTGCTCGGCATCATGCTGTCGCTCGGCCGGCTGTACAGCGATAACGAAATCACCGCGATGACCGCCTGCGGATCGGGGCTCGGCCGCCTGTATCGGCCCTTTCTGGGTTTGGCTGCGGTGTTGACCGGACTGACCGCGGCGCTGTCGTTCTCGATCGGCCCCTGGGCGGGCCGGCAGGCGGATTTTCTGGTCAAGGATGCCAAGCGGCTGGTGCAGTTCACGCCCTTCGAGGCTGGCCAGTTCAAGACCGTGGCCGGCGGCCGCGCGGTGTTCTACACCGACTCGATCAGTGCCGATGGCCGCGACCTGGGCCGGGTATTCGCCGAGATCGAGGAAACGGCAGCGTCCAGCGTCGTCGTCGCCGATCACGGCGATCAGCAGATCGACACCGCCACCGGCGAACGCGTGGTCACCTTGCGCAACGGCCATCGCTATTCCGGCACGCCCGGTAATGCCGCCTACGAAGTGACCAACTTCGACGCCTTGACCCTGCGACTGTCGCCGCCGCCGTTCACCTATCTCAACAACCAGCGCAAGCTCAGCCCGACCGCCGCGCTGCTCGGCAGCGATGATCCGAAGGATCTGGCGGAACTGCATTTCCGCATCGCCGCGCCGGTATCGGTGCTGATCCTGGCGCTGCTCGCGGTACCGCTGTCGCATCTGCGGCCGCGCCAGGGCCGCTACAGCAAGATCGTCTTCGGCATCCTCGCCTACCTGCTCTATACCAACCTGCTCGGTGTCGGCCAGGCCTGGATCGGCAAGGGCCAGATGCCGACCGGCTTCGGCCTGTGGTGGGCGCATGCGTTGGTGCTGGGCGCGGCGCTGTGGATGATCCGCCGCCGCCAGCAGGTGATCGCATGAACCAGCTCGACCGCTACATCATCCGCACGGTGCTGGCGCTGACTGGCCTGGTCGCGCTCGGTCTGGTGACGATCTACACCTTGGTGGTGTTCATCTCGGACATCGGCGAAACCGGCAAGGGCACTTACGGGGTCTTGCAGGTGGTTCAGTACAGCCTGCTGATGATGCCGTCGAGCCTGTACATCCTGCTGCCGATCGTCGCCCTGCTCGGCGGCCTGCTCGGCATCGGCGCACTGGCCCGCAGCAGCGAGCTGACGGCGATGCGCGCAGCGGGTGTGTCGATGCTCAGGATCGGCGGCGCGACCCTGACGGCCGGCGCCATGCTCGGCGCCTTCGGCTATGTGCTGGGTGACTGGCTGGGCCCCACCGGCGAGCGTCTGGCTGACGAACTACGTGACGACGCACGTGGCGAACGCGGCACGCTGGATCGCTCGCTGTGGCTGCGCGACGCCGACAACATCCTGCGCATCCGCAGCCTGCTCGCCGAAGACCATGGCCGCGACCTCACCGTGTTCCGCACCGCCGCCGACGGCAGCCTGACCCAGGTGTCGACCGTCGACGAGGCCCGCTATGTCGACGGCCGCTGGCTGATGACCGGCATCAAGCGCACCGAGCTGAGCGGCGACCATGCCAAGGTGGTCAAGCTCGACCAGATCGAGATCACCGGCTCGATCACCCCGAACGTGCTCAAGCTGTTCATTCTCGAAGGCGACGTGCTGTCGGTCCGCGGCCTGTACAACCTGGTGGCCTACATGGACGACAACAAGCTGGATGCGACCAAGTACCGCATCTGGCTGTGGCGCAAGCTGATCGAACCGCTGACGGTGATGGTGATGATGCTGTTCGCGGTACCGTTCGTGGTCGGCACCCTGCGCGACTCCGGCGCCGGCCAGCGGCTGATCGCCGGCGTGATGGTCGGCATCGTCTTCTACGTGCTCAACAAGGTGTCGGTCAGCATTGGTGACCTGTACCGCTGGCCAGCGCCGATGGCAGCCGGCCTGCCCACCTTCCTGCTCGCCATCATCGCCACCTGGCGTCTGCGCGCCGCCCGCTAAAAGCAATTGGAGCAATTGGGGTCAGATACAGATTATTTTCGGCGCTTCTTTTCGGCCGGAAACGGATTGGCTGGCAGCAGTACCACTTCGCTGCCGGCGATCCAGTCATGCGGCAGACGGCGGCGGCCATCGAGCCGGCAAGCGATCAGCGCAAGCACGACGACGATCAGCGCCAGTACCGCCACCACGTCGGCGTTCGGCGCCAGCACGGCCAGCTTCGGAATGCGATCGATCATCCGCACGGCCAGCGGCGTCAGCACCAGCCCCCACCAGATCATCATCGCCACGTAACGCACGGCGGCGATCGGCAGGCGCAGCAGTTCACCATGCTCGCGGCGCAGCTGCAGGCGCCAGGCGCGCATGCCCAAGGTCTGGCCGCCCCGGGTCCAGAACCAGGCGAAGAATCCGAAACCGACGGCAAACAGCATGGCGCGCGTCAAAGCGTTGCCGGGGCCGAGATCGAACAGCTTGTTCAACGGCAAGCTGAGCAGCAAGGTGACCATCCACAGGCCGACCAGCAACAGGCCGTCATAGATCGAGGCCGCGAAACGGCGCCATAGCGGCGCGGGCAAAGCGAGTTCAGACATGAGGTTCAGGAAGGCAAGCCGGTATCATCCAGCGGTCGATCAGCCTGCAGTGGATCACGAAACCGAACTCCCGCCTGCAGCCCTGAGCACAGCCCAGCGGCGCGGCATTGTATTCCCCTGTCAGTTCCCTGGAGCTTCACGATGCGTAACGCCCTCTTCCTGGCAGCAGCCGTTTCGCTGTTCGCCCTCGCCTCGCCGGCCCAGGCCGTCGATTGCAACGGCCACGTGCTGAATCACGATGAGAAGCGTCTGCTCGGTGGCAGCGAAAACCTCTGCCAGAGCTACGCCGGCAAGGTCGTGCTGGTGGTCAACACGGCCAGCCGTTGCGGCTACACGCCGCAGTTCGAAGGCATCGAGAAGCTCTACAAGACCTACAAGGCAGAAGGTCTGGTGGTGCTCGGCTTCCCGTCCGACCAGTTCCGCCAGGAAGAAGCCACCGACGAAAGCATCGCCAAGTTCTGCTCGACCAACTATGGTGTCAGCTTCCCGATGTACAGCAAGACCAAGGTCGACGGCGCGGACGCCAATCCGTTCTACAAGCAGCTGAAAGCGTCGACCGGCGAAGCGCCGGCGTGGAACTTCAACAAGTACCTGATCAGCCGCGACGGCAAGGTGCTCGGCCACTACGCCAGCGATGTCACGCCGTCGAATCCCGAGTTGCTGAAAGCGATCCAGACCGAACTCGCCAAACCCGCGCCGGCCGGTGCAAGAACAGCCAGCACTGAGTAATCTCCGCTTACCAGCGAGAATATTCTTAGCTTTTCTTAGCTTTTTTGGACGGAATAAGGGCTAAACGATTGTTGCGTTGCGGTTGCATCCCTAAACTCCGCGTCCTTGAGCCAGAGAAAGGGCCGGT
>NZ_JAHFRY010000122.1:0-8150 GCF_023266035.1 Nevskia sp. | reverse complement strand
TTTTGAACAGGCCCTATAGCCGACAGGATGACCGACATGGATGACGCAACGCTTGCTGTTCCGACGATCGCTGCCCCCAGCGAAGCAGAGGTGGCTGCGCTCAACGAGCGCTACCTGCCGTTGAACTTCGAAGATCGCCTGAAGCAGCTGTACGAAGATTTCTCGCCGTCGCAGGTGCTGGTCACCTCGTCGTTCGCGGCGACCTCGGCGTACTTCCTGCACATCGTCTCGCGGATCAAACCGGATCAGACGATCCACTTCATCGACACCGGCTACCACTTCCCGGAAACCATCCAGTACCGGCAGTTCCTGATCGACCTGTTCAAGCTGACGGTGGCCGACGTGCGCGCCGAGGACTGGAAGCACCAGTTCACCATCGACGACAAGACCTACGAGCGCGATCCGGACTTCTGCTGCTCGATCAACAAGGTCGAGCCACTGGAAATGATCAAGCCGAACTACAAGGTGTGGATGTCGAGCCTGATGCACTGGCAGACCGATCACCGTGCCGGCCTGCCGGTGTTCGAGCTGCGCCGCGGCGTGCTCAAGTTCAACCCGATGATCGACGTGACCCGCGAAGAGCGCGACGCCTACATCAAGGAACACGATCTGCCGTTCCATCCGATGGTGGCGCGCGGCTATTCGTCGATCGGCTGCACCCATTGCACCGTGGCCGGCGACGGCCGCAGCGGCCGCTGGCTGGGCAAGCCGAAGACCGAGTGCGGCCTGCACCTCTAGGCTCGCTCTAAACGACCTCCGATGAGCCGCCTGCTGATGTTCAGCGTCCTGCCGGTGCCGGCGGACGACGCGGCGGTCTGGGACGATTTCGACCGTCGCTCGGAAGCTTTCGAGCAAAGCGGCCTGCCGCCGCATCCGCTGCTGGTCGAACTGATCGAGCGGGTCACGGCGCGCCATCCCTGCATCAGCGACCTCCGCGAAGACCAGATCGAGCGCAGCGTCTGGGCCGACGGCCCGCTGCTGGACAATCTGATGCACGACGTCGCGATCCTGACCATCGTGCCGTCACGTGTCGATGATGTGTTGCCGATGGTGCGCGATGCAGCGCTGGCGTTGGGACTGGCGGTTTACGATCCCGAGACTGAGGCGGTCTGGCGGCCTTAGCCACCGTGCGCTCTCCCCGCCGCAAAGGGAAAGGAGACCAACACAGACGTAGGCCGGGCCATGCCCGCTATCTCGCCCGATATAACAAGCAGTAAGGCGGCCATGGGCGCCCTAGGTGCTGTTCCCGGCCATCCGTGGCCAAGCGTTTCACCCCCTTGGATGATGCTGCGCATGCAGCGCTTTCAACCGCGCCTTTGCCACATGCGTGTAGATCTGCGTCGTCGACAAGTCCGAGTGTCCGAGCAAGGTCTGAACCACGCGCAGATCGGCGCCGTGCTCGAGCAGATGCGTTGCGAACGCATGGCGCAAGGTGTGCGGTGACAGCGGCGAGTGGATGCCAGCCTGCACTGCGTAGCGCTTGATCAGCATCCAGAAATTCTGCCGGGTCATCGGCCCGCCCTGGGTGCTCGGGAACACCCAGTCGGCGGAATCGGCAGTGGCGATCTGCGGCCGGCCGTATTGCAGCCATTCGCGGATCGCGTCGAGGGCCAATTCACCGGTCGGCACCATTCGTTCCTTGTTGCCCTTGCCGATCAGGCGCACGACACCGTGCTCCAGATTGATCTCATCGCGGCGCAGACGGATCAGTTCAGTGACACGCAGCCCCGAGGCGTACAGCAGTTCCAGCATCGCCCGATCACGCAGTCCCAGCGTCTGTGTGGAATCGGGCGCGGCCAGCAATGCTTCGATCTCGCGCATCGTCAGCGTCTTCGGCAGACGCCGGCCCAGGCGCGGCATGTCGAGCTGGGTGGAAGGATCGTCGCTGCGGACCCGTTCGCGCAGCAGCCAGCCGTAGTAGCGGCGGCAGACCGTGATGAAGCGGGCCTGCGATCCGGCGCCGAAGCGCTGGGCCGGCTGGCGATCCTGAGTCGGCCGCGTCGCCTGCTCCAGCCGGGCAGCGAGATAGCCCTTGATCGCGCTCGAGTCCGCATCGTCAAGCAGGATGTTCTGGCCGCGCAGCCAGCGCGCCAGCAAGCTCAGATCGGAGCGATACGAAGCCAGCGTGTTCTTCGACAGGCCGTGCTCCAGCCACAGCTGATCACAGAAGCGTTCGATGCCGGCGGCATCCTCGGGGTGCAGCGTCGTCGGGGCAGCCTCGGTCATCGACTTATAATAGTTCGCTCCCCGACTCCCTCGCGCATGCTCCTGAATCTCCTCCGCAAGCTGCATGGCATTTATTCGGCGCTGGTGTTTGTCGTCGTCGCGCTATTGCTGCTTTGCCCGCTGCTGATCGTCGCGCCCTGGCTGCCACTGCGCCGTGCCATCGGCCGCTTCACGGTGCGCGCCTGGCTGCTGCTCAGCTTCATCCCGTTTCGCGTCCGTGGCCTCGAGCATCTTCCCGATGAGCGGACCCTGGTGATCTGCAATCACGCGAGCTATCTCGACGGCCTGCTGCTGACTGCTGCGCTGCCCGCACGCTTCACCTTTCTGGTTCAGCACGGTGCCGCCGAATGGCCGTATGTCGGCCGCGTGATCAGCCGCATGGGCGTCAGCTTCGTCAATCGCGGCGCACCGCGTGAAGCCGCAAAAGCTACCAAGGCGCTGATCGATCGGGTCAAGGCCGGCGAGTCATTCGCGATCTTTCCGGAAGGCACTTTTCGCGCGGCGCCGCTGCTGCTGCCATTCCAGCCCGGCGCTTTCGTGATCGCCGCCCGCTCGGGCGCCCGGATCGTGCCGGCAGTGATCCGCGGCTCGCGCACCCTGCTTGGCGAAGGTGCTCGGCTGTGCAGCTGGGCGCCGATCGAAATCGAATGCTTCCCGGCGATGCAGGCCAGTGATGACAGCCGCGCAGCAGCCGACACCCTGAGCTGCATGGCGCGCGCAGTGATGCTCGCCAACTGCGGCGATCAGGATGCGGGTGACTGGACGCCACCACCGTTCGGAACCCGGAGCTGATCGCATGGCCCTGTTCGGCTCCGGCCGCAGCAACAACGATGATCTGATCCCGGCGACTGAGCTGGCGCCGCCGCCCGCGCAACGTTACGCGGCGGATCTGCAACGCGAAGGCTTTGTTTCCGATGCCGCGCAGGCAGCGGCCGTAGCCGCGCTTCAGAAGGTCTACGAAACGCTGATCGAAAGCCCACCGCGGCGCCGCTTCGGCTCCAGCCGCCTGAGCTGGAATGCGGTGCCCGGCCTCTATCTCTGGGGTGGCGTCGGCCGCGGCAAGACCTATCTGATGGATGCCTTCTTCGACGCGCTGCCATTCAGCCGCAAGCGGCGCACCCATTTCCATCGCTTCATGCTCGACGTGCACGCCCGCCGCAACCGCTACCAGGGCGACGCCGATCCGCTGCAGAAAGTCGCCGACGAAATCGCCGAGCAGACCCGGGTGCTGTGCTTCGACGAATTCTTCGTCGCCGACATCGCCGACGCGATGATCCTCGGCCGCCTGTTCGAAGCGCTGTTCAAACGCAACATCACCCTGATCGCAACCTCCAACGTGCCGCCGGATGGCCTGTACAAGGACGGCCTGCAGCGGCAGAACTTCCTGCCGGCGATCGAAATCCTCAAGCGCAGCGTCACCGTGCTCAATGTCGATGGCGGCACCGATTACCGCCTGCGCCAGCTGCAGGACGCCGAGCTGTACCTGGTTCCCTGTGACGCCCGTGCCGAAGCAGCACTTGCCCGCCACTTCGAAGCGCTGGCGCCGCACGGCGATACGGGCCCGGGCGAGCTGATATTGAACGACCGCGTCCTGCATGCGCGCCGCATTGCCGAAGGCGCGGTCTGGTTCGATTTCGACGAGCTCTGCGAAGGCCCGCGTTCAGCCGCCGACTACATCGAACTCGGCCGCCTGCATCACACCGTGGTACTCACCGGCGTACCCCGACTCGACAGCACCCGCGATGACGCCACGCGCCGCTTCATGACCCTGGTCGACGAATTCTACGACCGCGGGGTGAAGCTGCTGATCGGCGCCGAAGTGCCGGCCAACGAACTGTATACCGGCACCAAGCTCAAGTTCGAGTTCGGCCGCATCGAGTCACGGCTGCGCGAAATGCAGTCCGAAGAGTATCTGGCCAGCGAGCATCGGGGCTGAAGTCAGCCCCGAATCAAGCAATCAAATTCGGGCGACGCCGTTCTCGCGTGCCGACCAGCGCACGAACAGCACCAGCGCTGCGAACTCGAGCGCCGCGATGACGCTGAACACCAGCGCCAGATCGTGACGCGAGGGCACCGCCTGCGCTTCGGACATCAGCGCGGCGATGTAGCCGGAGATCAGCAAGGTCATCCAGCCCGCGGTGTAACGCCGGCCGCGAATCAGGCCAGGCACCGCGATCAGCAGCGGCAGCACCAGCAGAAAGCCGGTCAGCGGCGTAGCCCAAAGCCACAGGCCGATCACCAGCGCCACGTGGCAGAGCAGCACGGCGGAATGCGCGTAACGGCTCAAGGGACGGCCACTCGTTCGAATGCTCATGCGGCGAGCTTCACGGCGGCCGTCGCAACCCGCCGGCCGAGCGCCTGGCAAAGCTCGATCTCGTCCTTGGTCAGTACGCGTGGCTTCGGCCCGGTGCCGGCGACATGGCTCGCGCCATACGGCGTGCCACCGCTCTCGGTCGCCGACAGGCGCGGCTCGCTGTACGGCAGGCCGACCAGCAGCATGCCGTGATGCAAGAGCGGCAGCATCATGGTCAGCAAGGTGGCTTCGTTGCCACCGTGCATGCTGCCGGTCGAGGTGAACACCGCCGCCGGCTTGCCGACCAGCGTGCCGGACAGCCAAAGGTCCGAAGTGCCATCGAGGAAGTACTTCAGCGGTGCGGCCATGTTGCCGAAGCGGGTCGGACTGCCGAGCACCAGACCAGCGCATTCGCGCAGATCGGCCGAGGTGGCATAGGTCGCCCCGTCTTCTGGCACCGCTGGTGCGACGGCTTCGCTCTGTGCCGATACCGGTGGCACCGTGCGCAGCCGCGCCTGCACGCCACTGACCGCTTCCACACCGCGCGCAATCTGCCGCGCCATCGCCGCCGTGGAGCCATGCCGCGAGTAGTACAACACCAGTACGTCGATCATCTAAAGACCCCAGAATTTGCGCGATTGTAAGGCCTGCGGTGGTCAGTCCTGACTCGACGACGCGAACACTTGCTGGCGCGCACAATCACATCTCCGATACCGCGATTCCTTTTCACCTCAAGCCTCTGGTCTGCTCCACATGATCTTTCTGTCCCGGCACCGCGCTCGCCTGCTTCCGTCGCTGCTGTTTGCCTGCCTGAGCTTGCCGAGCCATGCCCAAGCGCCTGCCGCGCCAGCTGCGACGGCGCCGGTAGCTGAGAAGCCCAAGCCTTCCTCAAGCAAAGCCGCGAAGCCGTCAGCGGCGACTGAAGCCAAGCAATTGCCTTCGGTCAGCGTGGCGGTTTCGCAACAACCGCCGGGTGTCAGTGCGGACGTCGCAACGCCGGCAGCAGGCAGCGCGAGCAAGCCAGCCGTGACGCCTGCGAAATCTGCCGTCCCGGCACCGACCACGGCAACGGCCACCCCAGCCGCAACGACTGCGACACCGGCAAAAGCAGTCACCGCCACTCCGACGCCTCAACCAATCCCGGCACCTGCCAATGCTGCCGCGACAACGGCAGCCGCGAGTAGTGCACCCGCGGCAGTCAAGCCCGCGGTGGTCACAAAACCAGCCGTAGCGGCTGGCAGTGCACCTGCATTGGGGGTGATCAGCGAAGCGGAACGCCGTGCGCTGGCGACGATGCCGTTGCCGAAACTGCCCACTCTGGTGCCGCGCGAAACACCGGCGACGTCGATCACTGCAGCGGTCGCGGAAGCTGCCCTGCCGCCAGCACCCGCGCCGAGCATCAGGCCAGCCGCTGGCGCCGAAAGCCCAACCTCCACAGAAATCCGCTCGCTACTGAGCAAGGCCAGCGAGCGCACCGGGCTGGGCGATGTACAGCTGGCGCGCATCGCCCAGCTCGAAGCGACGGCCGCTCGTGGCGAGCAGGAGAACGCCCTCGTCGGCTTGCTGCGGCTCAACGACGAGCTGGATGCCGCGTACAACAGCTACAACGTCGGCACCGGCGAAAGCCTGTGGCAGATCGCCGCGAAGCCGGAAACCTACGGCAACGCCAATCTGTGGCCACTGATCTGGCGCGCCAACCCCAAGGCGCTGCCGCAGCCCAGCCAGGTGAAGAGCGGTCAGAAACTGCGGGTGCCGCGCTATCCGAGCCTGAAAGCCGTCACCGAGGCGCTGGATTACGCCAGCAGCCATCCCGTCGAGAAGCAGTGATCGGTGTTCCGTGGCTCGTGGTCAGTTGACGATCCCGCTGCGGGTCGCCTTCCACGGACCGCCAGCCATTGGCCACTGCTTCACCGGCTCCAGCGCCGCGTCAGCCGATCCAGCACCAGATAGGGATAATCCGGCTTGCCGATCGAGCCGTTGTAGCGGGCCAGCGCTTTCACGTAGCTGCCCTTTTCCTTGGCCAGATAGAACTTCAGGATCGTGCAGCCGAGGCGCAGATTGGTTGGCGTGTGGAACAGGTTGTCGCCCTTCTGGCCGATCTCCTCGATCCAGAACGGCATGATCTGCATGTAGCCGAGCGCTCCGACGCTCGACACCGCGAAACGATCGAAGCGGCTTTCGACATCGATGGTCGCCAGCACCAGTTCCGGCGAAATGCCGGCCTTGGTCGCTTCGGCATGCAGCAGGCGCAGAAAGCTTAAGCGCCGCTCGGTATCGGGGATCGCCTTCGGCACGTACCTCGCCATCCGCCCGGACATGTCGGTCAGCCAGATCTCGGCGAGATAACGATCGTCGAAGCTGGTCGCCGAATCGATCGCCTGCTTCATCAACAGGCGCAGTTCAGGCTCGGGCGCGTGGGTCGGTGCCGCCGACGCCGAGGCCGCGACCAGCAGCAGGGAGAGCCCGGCAAACTGGCGCAGCATCGAGAAGCTTCGGCGGACAGCTTCCGTCATCAGCACGCTCGTGACCTCAAGATTTCGGCAGCCTGATCGTAGGCTGCCGGACCCTGCTTCGATCAACCGTTGAGCTTGTCGAGCACCGCGCTGGTCGTCGCCGCAATCAGCTCGGCGGCGGCCGCATCACGGCGCTTGTACTCGAACTGCTGCGTTGCCAGGCCCTTGGCACCGATGACGATGCGATGCGGGATACCGATCAGGTCGGCGTCCTTGAACATCTCGCCCGGGCGCAGGCCACGGTCGTCGATCGCCACGTCGACGCCAGCCGCCAGCAACTCCGTGTAGAGCGTTTCGGCAGCGCCCTTCACGGCGACGGCGGTATCGGCCTTGTCCAGCCCGATCGGGCAGACGATAACGCGGAACGGCGCGATCGCATCCGGCCAGAGGATGCCGTTGATGTCGTTGCGCTGCTCGATCACCGCCGCCGCCATGCGCGACACGCCGATGCCGTAGCAGCCCATCTCCGGCGTCACCGGCTGCTGGTTGACGTCGAGCACGCAGACGTTCATCGCCTTCGTGTACTTCTTGCCGAGCTGGAAGATGTGGCCGCCTTCGATGCCGCGATAGAGCTTGATCGTGCCGCGGCCATCCGGGGAGGGATCGCCTTCGACGATCATCCGCAGATCGGCCGCTTCCGGCTCGGCGGCGTCACGGCCCCAGTTGGCACCGGTGACGTGGAAGCCGGCTTCGTTGGCACCGCAGACGAAATCGCTGAGCGCGGCAGCCGCGTAATCGGCGATCACCATGACCTTGTCTGACACCGGACCTAGGAAGCCCGGCACGCAGCCGAACGCCGCCTGGATTTCGGCATCGCTGGCCAAGCTCAGCGGCGCTGCGATCTTCGGATGCTTCTCGGCCTTGATGGTGTTGAGTTCGTGATCGCCGCGGATCGCCAACGCGATCAGGCCGCCTTCCGCGCCCTTGACCACGATCAGCTTCAGCGTGCGAGCCAGCGGCAGCTTGAGCAGCTTGGCGACGTCCTCGCAAGTCTTCTGATACGGCGTGGCGACCTTGGTCAGCGTCTCGCTGGCGGCGCCATGCGCAGCCTGCGGCAGCGTTTCCGCCGCTTCGACATTGGCCGCGTAGACGCCCTCGTCGCTGACCGCCAGCAAGTC